>NZ_VMLO01000089.1:0-6112 GCF_013276735.1 Streptococcus sp. 1559 | reverse complement strand
AAACCAAGGCTAATCTTAGCCTTGGCTTGTCAGCCTAACAGCATCAAGCCTCTTATCAAATGAAATCGAGTGCTAGCTATCAGCTAGTTGAACCATCTAATTTTTAGGAGGGCTGGGTGGCTAACTTCATTATAGAACTTTCACTTGGTTCTCTTTTTCGCAATGTTTTTATAAAAATGATAAAAACTATTGACAAAACAAAAATATAGTTTATAATAAAAACATAGATAATAAAAATATCAAAAACTATAAAAAGGCAATGCGTTTATGAAAAAGAAAACAGCAGTGATATTTGGGACATTTGCTCCGCTTCATCAGGGTCATATCGATCTGATCCAGCGAGCCAAGCGGCAGTGTGACCAGGTCTGGGTTGTCGTTTCAGGCTATGAGGGAGATAGAGGGGAGCAGGTAGGTTTAACGCTTCAAAAAAGATTTCGATATATCCGAGAGGCCTTTGGTGATGACGAGTTGACCTCGGTTTGTAAGTTAGATGAGACCAATCTTCCCCGTTACCCTATGGGTTGGCAGGAGTGGTTGGACAAAATGTTAGCGGAGATTTCTTATGATGAAACCCAACAAGAACTGATCTTCTTTGTGGGAGAAGCAGACTATCAGCAAGAATTATCAAATCGTGGCTTTGAGACTGTCTTGCAAGAAAGAAAGTTTGGTATCTCAGAGACTATGATTCGAGAAAACCCAAGCAAATATTGGAAATATATTGCTCAACCCTTCCGACGTCAGTTTACAAAGAAAGTGTTGATTATGGGAAGTGCTAGCAATGGGAAGACCACTCTGGCAAAGGATTTGGCTAGGTATTACGATGCACCAGTCAGCTTGGAATATGCACGTGAGTACCAGATCAAAAACAATGTCCGCGACGATGAATTGACTCCAAAGGATTACTATTATCTCCTGTTGTGGCAGTATGACCAGACCTCTAAGTTAATTGACAGTAATGCCAATAGGGGACTGGTGATAGCAGACACCAACTCCTTAGTAACCAAGGGCTACTATGATTATTACATGGAGTCAGAGGATCAAGGGGACTTATCGGGAGAGACTTTTGATAATCTCTTTGCCTCGATCTTGGCTAAGGAAAAATGGGACTTGATTTTCTTTGTGCAACCTATTGGCTCCTATGTCAATGACGGATTTAGAGATATGACTATGGCAGAAGACCATATTCGTCATAGTTTTTCCCAGCATTTGGACCAGATGAGGGAGCGCTACTTAGCAAACATTCCACTAGTTTATCTAGCTGAGGATTATCTAGGAAATTATGAAGCAGCAAAAGTGGCTATTGATACCATTTACCAAGCAGATTAGGAGAAACATATGAAAAAACTAACTGAAAAAATCACACAATTTATCGAAAACTTTAAAAATGTTCATGCAGAAGCTCGCAAAATCGGTTTTGCAGGAATCATGCACTTGCTCTGGAAAGATCTCTTTGTCGGTCGTAGCCTCTTCCAGTGGTTGTATCTCATCGCCTTGTCAAGTGTTCCCTTTATCTTGGAATTCACTCAAAATATAGATAGTCATGATTGGTTAAGCTTGTTTGTATCTTGGACTGGGATTGTCTGTGTTATCTTGGTAGCAGAAGGTCGTGCAAGCAATTATCTCTTTGGGGCTATTAACTCTGCTATCTATTTGATTTTGGCCATGGATGCGACTTTTTATGGCGAAGTCTTGACGACCGTTTACTTCTTTGTCATGCAGCCGATTGGCCTCTATGCTTGGCTGTCCAACCGTATTAATGACCAAGGAAAAGCAGAAGAATCTCATTTTGAAGCTAAGAAATTATCTATTTTTGATTGGCTCAAGTACTTGGCCTTGACTGCTATCATTTGGATTGGTATGGGCTTGGCTTATCAAAGTATCCATAGTGCTCGCCCTTTCCGTGATAGTGTTACCGATGCGACCAATGGTGTCGGTCAGCTCTTGATGACCCGTCTCTATCGTGAGCAATGGATTTTCTGGATTGCAACCAATCTCTTTAGTATTTATCTCTGGTGGGGTGAAAATATCCACATCCAAGGGATGTACTGGGTTTACACTCTCAATAGTCTAGTAGGTTGGTACCAATGGACCAAGGCAGTTCGTAAGGAGGCATAAAATGACGGACACGATGATTCCAGCAGGGATGGAAAAAGAATATTTTGAAATTCATGCAAGTCAGGAGGAGTTTTTAGATTGGTACTACAAGCAGGAACTCCCTCAATACGAAAAACCAAGTGTGACGGTGGATATGGTAGCCTACTGCTTTGTTGAAGGAAAAATCAAGCTCTTATTAATTCGCCGCAAGGCTCACCCTTATCAAAATTGTTTGGCTCTGGTTGGAGGATTTATGGACAAGGGCGAAGATGCTGCGCATGCCTGTCAGCGTGAGGTGAGAGAAGAAGTCAATCTCGATCTTCCTTTGGAAAAAATTGAGCAATTGATGACCGTATCGACTCCCGGCCGTGATCCACGGGGCTGGACAGTGACCATTGCCCACTTGGTTTATTTGCCTAGTCGTGCATTAGAACTTGTTCAAGCAGGAGACGATGCCAAGGATGTGTTTTTTGTAGATGTCGATTTTCAGACAGGCAAATGCTACCTAGAGGGAGTGGAGTTGGAGGAACAAGCCTTCGCTTTTGACCATTATGCCATTATTCAAGAGTCTATCAAACGAATCCAAGGCCGTCTCGACTGGAATCCGACCTTCCTTTATCTGCTGGAGGAGGAGTTCACTGTCTATGAAGGGACTGAACTGGTCAATCTCATCAACCCCGGTCGTCCAATCGTCAGCAATAACTTTCTCGTAAAATACGGAGAATATGTAGAAGAAGTTGGACTCAAACGAGTGCCTAAAAAGAAACCAAGAAAAACCTATCGATTGAAATAAAAAACGAGGTCGGGATAAAGTTCCTGACCTCTTTGTTTGCCTTTATTAGTTTGCTTTGCTGTTGCGACTGTTTTTAGGGATAGTTATCTTTCTTAGAATTGCTCAACATGTGAGTAAAAAGTCTTTGTATCGATACTTGAGATATTTTTCGTGTAGGAATAACAAAGCTATATAGAAAATCATAAAGACTGTGGTCAGATAGAAGATATCAAACGAAGTTTTGCCATAGTGAGTTGCGGATTTATAGGAACCAATTGCTCCCAAAATCAACCAAGGAAGATACTTGAAATACTTATTTAGTATAAGAGTGCACTTCCTATATTCTATTTCACTGTTATTATATTCCTTTGCAGCTAAATATGTAAGCGATTAAATAAGAGCGATTTAAAAAATTTTAAACAAAATAGGAATTTTTCTCTGTTTTTTCTATTAGATTACGAATAGAAGAGTAGGAGGAGTAAAGGTGTTTAAATTATGTGAGATTTTTAAAATAGTTTAAATAAATTATTGACATATTTAAATCTAAATGTTACAATTCCATTACAAAAAGATTTCTTTATATTTCTAAAATATTACAAAGGAGTAGAAAAATGAAAAAGAAAACCTATATCAAATTGATGGTAGCAACTGTATTGGCTTCTACCTTGCTACTGGGAGCTTGTGGAAATAAAAAGGAAACAACTCAAGCAAGCAGTTCTGCTAAGATAAGCCAGTCATCAAGCTCTAAAGCAGCCTCTTCTAGCAAAGAAAGCAAGACTCAGAAGTCCTCAACTTCAGCTTCATCTGAAAAGGCCAAGGCATCTACTGATCAATCTTCAGCAACTGCAAGGCCATCACAAGTGGCACCTGCACCAGAGCAAAGACAAGGTCAAGAAGTGTCTAATCAACAGGCAGCTAGTCAACAAACTCCTGCTCAGGCTCCTTCAACTCAACAGGCTCCTCAATCCCAGTCTAACCAATCAAGCTATGATCCTACAACTGACCGCAAACTTCAAGACAAACAAGCAGAGCAAAATAAACGCTACAAGGGTGTTTTAACCATGGTAGATGGTGATTTCTCAGCTGCAGCGGGCAATTGGAAGGGAGCAAATGGCGAAACCATCACAGTTTCATCAGGAGGTCAATTCACAGTAGAATCTGCTGATGGAAAGAAAGAAAACTACTCTATCAGAGGCTACTCTTATACTCTTGATGATGGCAAGTATAATGCCAAAATTGGTGGAGGAAAAATCATCCAAATTACAACAGGAGCGGATGGCAAGGTTTCCAGTGTTGCTTTGAGTCAATAATAACCCTTAGTATTTGAATTTTTACAGTCAAAAACCCGTAACCTTTAAGATAGTTACGGGTTTTTGTCTTTTAAGCCTTATCCAATTGCAAGAGGGCTTCAATCTCTGCTAGGGTGCTAGCTTGTGAAATGGCTCCACGGAGTTTGGCAGCACCAGATGTTCCACGGAGGTAGTGAGGAGCGAGTCCTCGGAATTCACGAACTGCGACGTTTTCCCCTTTGAGGTTAATCAAGCGTTTCAAGTGCTCGTAGGCGATTTTCATCTTGTCCTCAAAAGTCAAATCAGGTAGGATTTCTCCTGTTTCAAAGTAATGGTTGATTTGGTTGAAGAGGTAGGGATTTCCCATGGCAGCGCGGCCAATCATAACTGCGTCAGCACCAACTTCTTCGATGCGTTGTTTGGCTTCTTGAACCGTACGGATGTCACCGTTGGCGATAAATGGAATCTTGGTCAAAGCTTGAGCGACCTTGTGAAGGGTCTCAAGGTCTGCGTGACCTGTATACATTTGTTCACGGGTACGGCCATGCATGGCGAGGGCAGAAACACCTGCTGCTTCAGCAGCGAGGGCATTTTCAACTGCCAGAGATGGATCGGCCCAGCCGGTACGCATTTTGACAGTAAGTGGAATATCAAGGACAGATTGAACCTTGTTGATGATCGAGTAAATCTTGTCTGGATCCTTGAGCCACATAGCGCCAGCTTCGTTCTTCACGATTTTGTTAACTGGGCAGCCCATGTTGATATCGACGATATCGGTCTTAGTGTTTTCTTGGATAAATTCTGCTGCGCGTGCTAGGCTGTCTTCATCGCTTCCAAAAAGTTGGATAGAAACTGGGTTTTCTCCCTCATCGATATGAAGCATGTGTAGGGTTTTTTCGTTGTTGTATTGGATTCCCTTGTCAGAGACCATTTCCATGACAACGAGCCCAGCTCCGAGCTCTTTTGCGATGGTGCGAAAGGCTGAGTTGGTGACACCTGCCATAGGTGCTAAAACGGTACGATTGGGAATCTCAACATTGCCAATCATAAAAGGTGTATTAAGATTTGTCACGAATGAGTTCCTCCAGGTCGTTTTCATCAAAGTTGTAAGTTGTTTGGCAGAATTGACAAGTGATTTCTGCCCCGTGGTCTTCCTCTTTCATTTCCTGCAAGTCTGAGCTTGGAAGGCTTGCAAGAGCGTTCATAAAGCGCTCATGGCTACAGTCACATTGGAAACGGATTTCTTCTTCAGAAAGACGCTTGTAGGCCTCGTCACCGTAGATAGCCTTGAGAAGGGCTTCGATATGGTCTTCACTTTCGAGAAGGGTCGAGATAGCTGGCATTTCTTGGATGCGTTTCTCAAAACGGGCAATCTCTTCTTCCTTGGCTCCCGGCAAGACTTGAACTAGGAAACCACCAGCAACCTTAACCTTGTCTTCTTCGTCCAAAAGGACATTGAGGCCGACTGCAGAAGGTGTTTGTTGGCTTTCAGTCAGGTAAAAGGCAAGGTCTTCACCAATTTCTCCAGAGATAAGGGGAGTCATAGAGTTGTAAGGATTTCCAGTACCGTAGTCTGTGATAACGAGGAATTGACCATTTCCAACAAAAGGTCCGACTAGGACTTCACCAGTCGCAGTCTTTTTGATGTCAACACCAGAATTTTGAACATAGCCTTTGACGTTCCCCTTGGTATCAGCGACGGTGATAATAGCACCTAGAGAGCTAGATCCCAACACCTTAACTGTAAGTTTGGTATTTCCTTTTTCATTGGCTGCGAGAATCTGGCTAGCGATAAGAGTTCGACCAAGCGCTACAGTTGAGCTAGCTTGGGTTTGATGTTTTTCTTGAGCAGTGCGGACGGTTTCAGTGCTATCAAGGACAAAAGCACGAAAGGCTCCGCTTTCTGATATAGTTTTAATAATTTTATCCATAGCTACTATTTTAGCATAAAAATGCC
>NZ_VMLO01000088.1:0-1725 GCF_013276735.1 Streptococcus sp. 1559 | reverse complement strand
TTATGTATGCTATAATAGAGTATGGCATTTATTAAAACAACAACCAACAAAGAAGGGCGTACTCATGTCTATCTTGTGGAGGGATATCGAAAAGATGGAAAAGTCAGACAGCGTATTTTGAAAAAATATGGTCTCTTAGATGAACTAGAGGTAGAGGAACCTGATATCTTAGAACGTTTGAAACGTGAGGCAAAGGAAGGTCTACTAACAGAACCTCAATTCTTTCAAGTAAGCTATGACCTACTGGCTCCTATGAATGAGGTGGATCAGTCCTATGGTTGGATGGTCTTGGATAACCTGTTTGAAGAGTTAAAACTAACCGAGTTTCTAAAGACAGTGAAATCGAAATCAGAGTACGATTTGGCTCAAATTTTAAAACTATTAGTTTTTCAGAGAGTCCTCAATCCAGATAGTAAGTTATCTACTTATGCTTCTCAAGTAAACTTATTTGGTCATTGGGAAATAAGCCTCAACGCTATTTATCGTTCGTTAGATAAGTTGGATACCTTGAAAGAAAAACTTCTGCTTCATCTTCATAAAGAAGTGAGTCGCATGACCAAGCGTGAAGCACGTTTAGTTTTCTACGATGTAACGAACTACTACTTTGAAACAGATATCCCCGATGAGACGGTTGTTTCAGTTGATGGTGAAATTCTAAAAGAAGGACTAAGAAGGCGAGGTCCTAGTAAGGAACATCGTCCCAAACCCATTGTCCAATTAGGATTATTTATGGATACGAATGGAATTCCCATCAGTTATAAGTTATTTAGAGGAAATCAAACAGATCCTATTACCTATCTTCCAGCTGTTGAGGAAGTTAAAAAACAGTTTGGAATTGAGCGTATTGTGGTGGTGGCCGATAAGGCTATGAATAGCTCTTACAATATTTCTGAGATGATTCATCAAAAAGATGGATGGCTCTTCTCCCAGAAGCATCGTGGACGGCGTGGCGCCTCAAAGGAGCTACAAACACAAATTCTAAATCCAAACGATTGGCAATTTAATAAGGAGTTGACCTTCGCAAAGAAGTCCTATCTACGTGAACGCAAGCTGGGAACGAAGAAGGATTCTCCACTTGTCAAAGAGAAAGTTCTGATTACTTGGTCTAAGAAATACGCTGATCGAGAACGGATTCGTCGGGAAGGTGCTTTAGAATATGCCAGCCAACTAACCAATGCGGAACTCTTTCGACAGACCAGTAAAAAAGGAGGCAAGAAATATCTAGACCTCCACTATCTGGATGAAAAAACAGGGGAACTAAAGCCTTTTTCCCCACTTGTTACCATTGACCATGAGCAGGTTGATTTTGATGCTCAGTTTGATGGTGTGAATGTTCTTGTAACAAGTGAAGTTGGAATGACAGATGAAGAGATGTTGGAGGCTTATAAAGAGTTAGCTAAGATTGAGGATTGCTTCCGCATCACGAAGACAGAGCTTGAAAGTAGACCTGTTTATGTATGGACAGAAAATCATATACAGGCACATTTTTTGACTTGTTTTATCGCTTTAATTCATCTTCGACTCCTCCAACATCAAATTAATTGGAAGATGAGTCCAAGGAGAATCGCTAATGCTCTCAACAGTGCCAAAGCAACTAGGTTACAAGATAATTACTATAGACTACAAGAAAGTCCAGATATGCAGCTACTAAATAGATTATTGGGCATGGAATGGAACAAAGGGTTCGTGAAGTTTGAAGAACTCAAAAATTACGCCAAAGCTCCA
>NZ_VMLO01000087.1:0-3098 GCF_013276735.1 Streptococcus sp. 1559 | reverse complement strand
ACTGGCTTGAAGCCATAATGGAAGCAAAAGGCTCATCCAAAAGATAGACCCTAGGTTTCATAGCAAAGAGAACAGCCAAAGCAGCCTTTTGCTTTTCCCCACCTGATAAGTGATGAATGGGACGGTGCAAGATTGCCTTGCAGCGACATTGCTGGACTACCTCTGCTATTTTTGAATCAATTTCCTGAAGGTGATAGCCGATATTCTCTAGGGTAAAAACCAACTCCTCAAACAAGTTCTCCATGGTAAATTGATGATTGGGATTTTGAAATAGAATACCAACCGTCTGGATACGTTCGATGATAGAAAGCTGACTGACCTCGCTCCCGTTTATCAGGACTTGACCGCTATAGGGAAGAGAACTGACTTGGGCAATCATTTGAAAGAGACTCGATTTTCCTGAACCACTGCTCCCAACTAACAAGGTAAAAGCTTGCCCATGAAAAGTAAAATCAATCGGTTCCGAAAAAATTGGAGACTGAATCTCCCGTAATTCCAGACCCATCTATGCTTTTCCTCCAGTTGCAAACTGATGATAGAGTTTGACAATAGCACGAACCAAGATAGTACAGAAGAAATAAACAGAAATAAAACGTACCACTAGCAAGGAAAGGACAAAAGGAAGGGAGAAGGCATAGTAACCTAACTTAATGTATTCATAGACAAAGCTAACAAGCGTAATCCCAATACTATTGGCAGTTAGAGAGAGCCAACTTTCATAGCGATTCTTGGTTACGATAAAACCAAGTTCACTTCCCAAACCTTGAACCAAGCCAGACAAAAGGGCACCTAGACCGAATTGGCTACCATAAAGAACTTCAGCAAGCGCAGCTAGCACTTCTCCAATCGTTGCACTTCCCACTCTTGGAACAAAGATGGCCGCAATGGGCGCAGCCATACACCAGAGACCGAAGAGGATTTCATTGGCAAAGGCCTGCAAACCAAGAGGTGTTAAGAGTAGACTGAGAATATTATACACATATCCTGAACCAACGAAAACCCCACCAAAAAAGATAGACAAGAAAGCAAGCAAGATAACATCTTTTAACTGCCATTTTTTCAACATAAAAAACTCCTTTTTTAAAGAAAAGTGGGGCACTCAAGAAGACCGACCTAAATACTTTGTATAGCAGATTGAATTTAGAACAGTACACAAGAATGCTAAAATATTTCTAGAAATTAATTTGAATTTTCTAATTGATTTGTTCGCATCTTATTTCAATCTACTATATCATCTTCATCCAGTTTCGTAAAAGAAAAAACTCTAATTACAGATAGGAATTAGAGTTCAGCTTACAAGATTAGACAGTTCTTTTCGACATACGAAAAAAACATTTCACATTTCCCTTCGCCAGTCTTAACTGTATCAGGTTCAATGGGTATCATCTCAGCCTAAAGCACCCCAAATGTCTTTATTATTTAATTATGTGATTATTATAACACACATTTTATACTAGTTCAAGAAATTGAACTGGAAATACAGCCTTGCACTCACAAAGACAGCAGATCTTTCTTGGGTTAGATAGATACCTATTGTTCACTCATTTCCCGAACAGTTTTTTCTATATTTTTTGCATACGATATTGCTGAAATGATTGAAACACCGTCAACATTAGTCTTCATAATGTCTTTAATATGTTGCGTCTGTATCCCACCAATTGCAACTAAGGGCATTTGTGGCAATAGTTTTCTCATCAATTTAAGACCTTCATAACCTATAGCACCACCAGCATCATCTTTTGACTGGGTATCAAATACAGGCCCAACACCTACATAATCTACATATTCAACTTTTGATTGTTGAAATTCTTCTTCGTTTCTTATAGAAAGACCAATTATTTTATCTGGCATCAATTTTCTAATTTCATCAACACCAATATCATCTTGACCTACATGTACGCCATCGGCGTCAATTTCCATTGCTAAATCTATATCGTCATTAACGATAAATGGAACATTGTATTTTTTACAAAGTTCTTTAATTTGGATAGCTAGCTCAAGTTTTTCTAAGCCTTCTAAAGCACCCTCACCTTTTTCTCGAAATTGAAATAAGGTTATACCACCTTTTAAGGCTTCCTCAACGACTGTATATAGATTTTTTCCTTGGCAAGTAGTCGTTCCACAAATAAAATATAGTTTTAGTAATTCTTTATGAAACATCTTACTTCACTCTTTTGAATTCCTTTACATCTTCATCTGTAATCTCGTATAAGGCATTTATAAATTCAACTTTAAATGTCCCAGGAAGATGTCCATTTGGACGTTTTTCTGCTATTTCTCCAGCGATATTGTAAACCAACATTGCTGTTTCTAATGATTTCAATTCTTGACCTTTTTCTAGTCCGATAAAGCTTGCTACTACAGCTCCTAATAAGCATCCTGTCCCAATGACTTTCGGCATCATAGCACTACCATTATGAATCGTTACCACTTCTCCATTAACAGCAATGGCATCCACTTCACCTGTTACTACTATTGGAATATTGAACTTCTCATTTGCTGCTAGAGCAATTTCGTCAATATTATCTACGCCCGCACTATCTACTCCTTTAGATGCCACATCTATTCCTACTAAAGAGGCAATCTCGCCAGCATTTCCTCTAATCGCTGCTAGTTTATAATTGTTGATTAGATCATCTGCTACTTTTTTTCTATATTCTCCTGCTCCACAGGCTACAGGATCTAAAACTGCTGGGACATTATATTTCTTTGCAATTTTCAGAGCAGCTTGGTATAATTTCCAATTATCATCCGTTAAAGTCCCAATGTTAATCAATAATCCTCCAGCATATTTTAATAGATCTTCTAAGTCTGCTGGGTACTCGCTCATAGCTGGTGATGCACCTAGTGCTACTAATCCATTTGCTGTGAAATTTTTTACCACATCATTGGTGATGCAAATGACCAATGGTGCTTTTTCTTTTAATAATTTTAAACTTGTCATATTGAATTCCTTCCTTTTCACTTTATACGATCTACTGATTTCGGTTTATCTCTATCTTTCGTTAAGAAATTTTTCAGTTACATTGAATGATTTATACTCAATGAAAATCAAAGAACAAACTAGGAAGCTAACCGCAGGTTGCTCAAAGCACTGC
>NZ_VMLO01000086.1:0-21822 GCF_013276735.1 Streptococcus sp. 1559 | reverse complement strand
AGCCGCTAACAGCTGAAGATAAAGCCTGTAACCATGCGCTATCTAAGGAGAGAATCAAGGTTGAGAGTATTTTTGACAAAGTATAGTAGATTGAAACTAGAATAGTACACCTCTACTTCTAAAACATTGTTAGAAATCGATTTGACTGTCTTGATTGATTTGTCCTGTTCTTATTTCATTTCACTATGAAAACGTTTAAAATATTTTCAACAACCTATCGAAATCATCGTAAACGCTTCGGATTACGAATGAATTTGATTGCTGGTATTATCAATCATGAACTAGGATTCTAGTTTTGCAGGAAGTCTAATAATGAAAATAAAGGACTAAAGTAATAACTCTAAATATATCTGATTTTTATAGGACATTTCATAAAAAAATCTACATACCTAGAGTCCTATTTAGTTATGTATCTTACATAAAGAGAAAGGAATTAATTATCATGAAATTATCTTTGTATAGTGAAGTTGACCATTACCATTCTTTAAGTTCTTATTCTTTAAATGATATTACACATACTGATACCCCAAAAAATATTATTGAAAAGTCTAAAAAAGATAAGTATAGATACCCAATAGTAATACTTAATAAAGAACATAAAGTAATTGGATTTTTTTGCCTACACCTAAACACTGGTCCTAAAAAGTATGGCTATTATCAAAAAGATTATGCGCTTATTAGAGGATTTTCTATTGATGATAATTTCAGAAATCAAGGATATGGTTCTAATGCTCTGAATAAAATATTTGAATTCATAGACTCAACTTTAAAATTAGAAATTAACCATATTGTATTGGCTGTAAATGAAAAAAATATATTGGCTCAAAAAGCATATAGAAATTCAGGTTTTTTTGTTGTGAAGAAAGATTTAGAAGGAAAAAAGGGGAAATTAATTATTATGGAGAAAAGCAGAAACTAGTATCATTTCTAGTTTCTGCTTTTCACTAAGTCTGCTATAAATTTAGTATCCTAGCTTATTTGCATATTTTGAGAGGAATAATCTATATACTAAACTTTTATGTTTATAATTCATTCCTTTCGTTTCACTCAAGGCACAAGACAGAATGAAAAAGTGGTGTGCTCTTTATTTTGTTTTATAATAATAGTGAGAAAGTCTATCACTACTACAAATCACGTGGAGGTGAATAAGTGAGTGGCATAGCCACTACCTCGCATTTTTATAGGTGTCATTCTTTCCATCAAGCACAAGAACTGTGACTAGGAGCACGTAAACTTATAATTGAATAAGCGACTCGTTTGTGAAAGGAAAGAATAGTCAAGGGATAGGCAGACTCAAATTTGGTGAAGGGAAACCCCTCATGTTAAAAGCCAAATTTCAATTTAAAAAATTTTAAAATTTGTTTCGTATTTACTACTCCTTGCCTTTATATTGGATTGATTAAGAGAACCTTTCGCGATGTTCCTTAGTAACTTCTTCGTACTAGGAAAATTTAAAAATTCGGATAGGTAGCTACCCCGATTATTCATACAAAAAGCATCCGAAATTTCTTTGTCTGATAGAAGATCAATCTGTTTCTCGACTGCTTGACAAACCAAGTTTGCAAGAAAGATATTTTTAGGTGAATCAAAAGTTTCTGCTTTGTGGTTAAAATCATGTTTCATATTTTTAGTTTGGCACAAAGTAGCTTGATTGGCTAGGAGTTCTCTTTCTTTTCCGATTTTTTCTTCTCCGCTTTTTCGCTTGAATCGGTCGCTACCTCTTCCTTTTTCTCTCTTTTCTCTTCTTTGATTTTGACGGAAGGAAAGATGAACTCATATTGACTCTTATCCGTACGAACCCTTGTCACCAAGCTTGCTTTCTTGTTTTGATAACTCACCTGACCCAGATTAAAAACCTGTTCCCCACTTTCTTGCTCGGCTTTATCCTTGGCTCGTTTGGCCATGGCAAAAGCAAGCAATTTTTCTTTATTCAAAGCATAGTCTTGATAGTGGGCGACTTGTCGGTTCAAGTAAAATTGTAATAAAAGACTAAAGATAGCTGCCATGCTGACTGCATAAAGGAGAACACCTGCCTTAACTTTCTTCTTTTTCCACACGATAGATAAACTCTCTCTAATCCTTTTTGAAATTGGAAACGAAAGTGTACCAGTTGGCCCTCCTCTGTAATCTGCGCAGACTTAAGCCCATAGACCATAGGTTGATAACCTCGACCACGAGCATTCGTTTTACGGAAATCATCTGCCCTAGACTTACCCATAGCGATCTCCTTGCCATCCTGCTTCATATAGATACGATTGCCTTCCACCTTTTCAAACTGAGAACGCTCTAACTCTGCCTCCAGCTGGTCCACAAACAAGAGCCACTCTTTTTGCTCGCTTTGTTGCTGGTAGCGAACTTCTGAAATGAGGAGCTGACTCATAGCTTGAAAAAGGAGTAATCCTCCACTGATGACAATCAGGGCAATCAGGGATTCTAACAAGGTAAAAGCCTTGACCTTATGGCTCTTTGATTGCCAACAACTGTTCTGAACCATGGTAGACCTCCAATCCCTTTTCGCTAGAAAACACCTGAATCTCCACTCCGTTTATGTTTACCTGATTTTGACCTGTCTGCAAGGCCATCTTAGCTACCCTCAAGACTTCTTCCTTTTGCAAGATTTTTGCTTCCTCTTGCCTATTTTTTTGAATTTGTCCCAAAAGGAGGGGCGCAATGCTGGCAAAGATAGCTAGAGCGACTACTGCTTCCAGTAAAATCACTGCCCTAATTTTTTGTTTCCTTAATGCGTTTAATTTTTCCATTTCCTAGATATAATTGATAGCGAATCGCTCCTTTACTGGTCTGAAATTCAACCTTAGCTAAGGACGAATTGCCCCCAGCTCGGTCAAATGTAATACTTTGGCCTGATGGTGCCTGAATTCCTTTAGGAACTGTCAAGTTTTGACTGCCATTGCTAATGGTCTGCCCATCTAAGTTCAGACTAGTCTTTTGCTGACTGGCTACACTGCGTTTTTGGGTTTCCCGATAGAGTTCTTCAAATTCCATAAAGAAAATCTGTTCCTCTACTGCCGCAAAAGTGAACTGAACAGAGCCGGACAAGCCCAAGGCAAGGATACTCACAAGACCCAAAACCAAGAGACTTTCCAGCATGGTAAAGGCCTTAATCATTGACTTTACGATTTGCCTCTCCATTTTTAGTATAGTATTCATTATAGGCTTTAACTTGTTCTTTTGTGATTCGCCCATCTGCTTGTAGCTTACTTAGGCTAGCATCTTCATTTTTTTCTAAGCTATAAAGCTCTGCCTGGCTTTCCACCACCTTAACAACAGCAGCTTTTCCTTTGTCGTTGACTGCTTCTTTTTGCTTGGTCAGATTAGGTACAAAGAGTAAGAGAAGCACGCTGATGATGAGCAAGACCACCAACATCTCCACAAGTGTAAAAGCTTTAACCTTAGCTTTTTTCAAGAATGTCATCATTTTTTTCATTTTAAAAATTTACCTCCATATTTTGATACATGGGCATGAGCATTGCCGCATAAAGTAAAACGATAATCAGTGCTACAAAGATAAAAACCAGTGGCTGCACCAAATTCATGGTGCGGTTGACTCGGGTAAAAAAGGCTTCCCAAGTTTTTTCAGCATAGATTTCCAACTCACTCCCCAGCTTAGACTTGACTTCACCATACTCGATGATGAGACTCAACTCCTTTTTAAAGAAAGGATAGGTTCCTATAGTTTGAGAAAATTCTCGACCATTTTGGAGAGAATGAGCCAAATCTTGACCGATTTCTTTAAAGAACTGGGAACCTTGTTCCTGCATCATTTGAAAAATCTGCGTCAACTCCATTCCCTGTGAAATCATATTCCCCCATTCACGTGCATAATAGGCTGTCAAATAGGTCTGCACAAAGATTCCAATAAAGGGAAGGCGCGCTAAGATAGAAAAGACGCGCATCTTAGAACTTCTTTTATAAAAAGTGAGTGCTAAAAGGACACCTACTGAAACAAAAACTATCATTCCTAGAAAGATTTGTGGCAGATTACCGATAATTTGGGTGGCAATATTGCTACTATCCAGTTGTGGGAGCAGGTAATTCCGTAACCCCAGCATAATTAAGAGAAGAAAACCCAGCAAAATCAAGGGATAGGTCGCTACTTCAATCAATTTTTTCTTGACCTTAGCCAGATTGTCCAGATATTCTTCTATCTTTCCCAAACTCAGGTGGAGATTGCCATGAACTTCAGCTAGGGATAACTGGGTGACAATGGCACTTGAACATCCCAAACTTTCCATCATTTCTGAGAATGATTTCCCCTGAGACAAGCCCACACTCATCTGGGTCACACACTGCCTGTCCAACAAAGCACTCCTATCTAAAAAGGAGATGGTCTCCACCAGATGAAAACCGCTAGAAAAGAGATTGTTAAATAGGGTGATGATATTTTTTTGCTTAGCTGTAGCTAATTTTTTCCGTCTCAGCCTGAAGACTTGTGATATGTCCATCTTTAAGAAGCTGGTCAATTTGCTCATTCCACTTGGCTGCTTGGTGTTCTTGATAATCTCTGCTTGCAAAGTCAACGATTCCTCCTCCCCCGATTAATCTCTGGTAGCAGACTCCTTGCAGAACAACTGCCAATTCTTCTTCACTCACACCCAACTCCAACAGACGCTCATAAACACCTCGGATACTCTTGGCGTGAATGGTTGAAAAAACTGTTGCACCTGTCAAACTAGCTCTGACCACTGCACGCGCCGTCTCGCTGTCCCGAATTTCTCCGATAATCAAGAGATCTGGTCGATGACGCAAGGAAAGTTTGATGAGATTTTCATAGGTTAGGCCGATTGCTTCGTTCAACTGCAACTGAAGCATGTCGTCCTGCTTGATTTCGACAGGATCTTCGATGGACATAACTTGCTGTCCTTTAAAGAGTGACTTGGACAATTCATGCATCAGGGTCGTCTTACCACTCCCAACCGGGCCAGCAAAAAGATAGAGTCCCCGTTGCCTGTACTGCTTGCCTAATTCTTCAATATCCTGAAACCAAAAATGCAAGTCCTGCTCTTCATCGTGCAACAAGCGAATGACTAAACTCTCATGCCCTCGATAATCGCCTACGGTAGATAAACGTAGGGACGCCATCTTCTGGTCATATTCATAGTCACAGGAACCGAGTTGACTACGTCGCTTTTCTCCCACATTCATACCCGCCACAAACTTAAAGTGACTGATGACGGCCGCAAATTTTTCGAAGTTATAACAGCCAATTTTACAGCGCTCGTCTCCTACCCTCATATGAAGCTCATAGGCATCTAACTTAGGGACAAAATAAATATCTTGCGCTCCTTTTTTCCGGGCCGAACGAATGATTTCTTGTGCAATTTCTTGAACCATACCTACCTCCTCACCTATACTATTCGCAAAGATTTGGAAAAAATAAAAAAGCAACTCCAAAAAGTTACTTTTTCTCTATTTTACTTTCATACGGCAAGAACGGTGCCTTTCCTTACCTGTTTGTTTTTCATAGCCTGGACGTAGTTTTTCATCTGGAATAACCTGCTCATCCTGTAAAAGAGCCAAAGAATGGTATTGTTGTAAATACTCATCACATTCATCACACCAGCGTTGATCTTCCGGGTCCCAAAAAATGGTCATCAAGTCCCTTCTACTTTTATAAAGAGGGGATTCTTGTTCCAATCTAAACCAGCAAGTCTTGTAGTATTTGAGAGCATCATAATACTGGTCAAATTTCTTACTTGCTACAATATCTTCTTCCCAACCTTCTAAGAACCACCAGGGTTCAAAATATCCGTACATTTCTATAACACGATACATATTCATTCATTCCTTTGTACCATATATTATAACCAATTCCGCCAGACAAGGAAAGAAATATGCTCATTTCTTAATTTTTTGATAAAAAATCCAGCCATCTGATGGATGACTGAATTTCTATTTACTTATGTACAAAAATATTTTTACTACTTAGGCTTCTGAGATATCGTTTTCGATAATGACCTTAATGGCATGGTGGTCTGCTGCTTTACTGAAGACTTCGTAGGCTTTTTCAATTTCACTGAGTTTGAAATAGTGAGTTACCAGTTTTTCTGGTTCAATCTTATGACTTTCAAGAGCTTTCAACAATTGTGGAGTTGTATTTGTAGATACCAAACCAGTTGTTACATTGATGTTGCGAATCCAAAGTTTATCCAAATCGAATTCAACTGGTTTACCATGTACACCACAGTTGGCAACTGTTCCGTCTACACCGATAATCTTTTGACAGAAATCAAATGTTGCAGGAATACCAACAGCTTCAATAGCGACATCTACACCACGGCCATCTGTCAAATCATAAATTTCTTTAATGGCTTTTTCAGGGTCTGAAGAATTAACCTTGTGAGTCGCACCAAATGATAAAGCAGTTTCCAAGCGGTTATCGTCTAAGTCCACCATAATCAATTTGGCTGGTGAATAGAATTGAGCTGTCAATAGAGCAGCCAATCCAACTGGACCTGAACCGATAATGGCTACGCTACAACCAGGTTCTACTTTCCCTTTTAAGACACCAATTTCATATCCAGTAGGCAGAATGTCTGATAGCATAACCAAGGCTTCATCTGACAAGTCTTCTGGAGTGTGGTAAAGAGTGTTATCTGCATGAGGGACACGTAGATACTCAGCCTGCATACCGTCAATCAAGTGACCGAAAATCCAGCCCCCTTCGTCTTCACAATGGGCATAAATTCCTTTTTTACAGTAGTAGCATTTACCACAGGCACAGACACAAGAAATCAAGACCTTGTCGCCTTTTTTGAAGTTAGAAACTCCTTCTCCAACTTCTTCAACAATCCCAATTCCTTCGTGGCCAAGAATGGTACCACTTTGACAAGCAGGAACATCTCCTTTAATGATATGGAGGTCTGTTCCACAAATAGTGGTTTTTACGATACGCACAATAGCGTCTGTTGGCTTGCGAATAACTGGTTTGTCAACGTCAACAAAAGAAGCAAGTCCTGGTTTAACATAAGTATAGGCTTTCATAAAGCACTCCTCCGTTTTTTTATTTGTACTATTTATAATATAATTGTAAACCTTTTCATTTGCTTGTTCAAGATTTTTTGTGATATTTTTAACTTTTTCGTTTACCGGTAAAGCAATATAGATAAAAAAGCAGAAGCTAATCTCTAACTTCTGCCTTCTCTCTTATGACTCATCTCCAATTTTTCTGATACCTGCAACAAAAATCGAAGATAATAATAATTGGGTAACACTCAACTGATCAAATCCAAAAATGTAATGTGCTAGCAAATGAAATAAGAAAACAAAGATAATAAAATCTTACACATAGATTTAAGCCCAGAAATTAATCCGTCCATTATTTGGATATACATCCCTAGCATCAACCCATTGAGCTACCGCATAACCTACATTGTAGAAAATGTTAATATAATCAAATATACGTTCAAGAAGTTCAGCTAACCGATTGCTATAAATGCCTAAACGAATAGCAGCTTTTTTAGCTACCCTACTTAAAGTAGCTTTAGCAACTGCCAATCCTTTTTTCTTTACCAAATTACCAATGCCTGCCACACCACCGGAAATAGCAGTAGCAATTAGATTTTCTACTTTTTTAAACTTTTTTCATTTTTTCAATTTTTCAATTCTTTTCAAGTACAGTTTTTCAAATTATAGTAAAAAGAGCCAGAATTATACTGACTCTTCTATTGATTATTAAACTTAGAAGCACGTTCTTCTCCCCACCAATAGGGCATTAGTTCTGCGACTTTCACTGTCTTTCTTGTATCGTAGTCCATCATGAATTCTGCATCTTTATTTTCAGCGTTCAACTCTAAAAGGAATTCTCTGCAAGCGCCACAGGGCATTCCTGAACTTCCACCATAAGGTGCTTTATCTCGAAAGGCTAATACTTTCTTAACCTTAGTTTGTCCTGAAAATTGGTACATATTGAAGAGGGCCGCCCGTTCTGCACAGAGATGGAAAACACCACAGGTTCCCTCCATACAGAAACCTGTAAATATTTGTCCATCTTCTGCTTCTACTGCAGCTACAACATGATTGGCATAAACAAAGTCTGATACTTCATGTGGATTGTATAGTTTCTGTGCTTCTTCGTACATCTTTTCCCAGATGTCCATTATTGTACCCTTCTTACTTAGAGATTTCCTTTAACATATTTTCGATATGCTGGATTGATTTTTCACGTCCAAGCAAGAAAATTGTATCTGGTAATTCTGGTCCATGCATTTCACCTGAAACTGCGATACGAATAGGCATGAAAAGATTTTTCCCTTTAATACCTGTTTCCTTTTGGACTGCTTTAATTTGTGGGAAGATATTCTCTGTCACGAATTCATCATCTGTCATCACTTCGAGTTTTGCTTTGAAGGCTTCAAGAACTGTTGGGACTGTTTCACCTGCCATGACTTCTTTCTCAGCCTCAGTTAATTCTGGGAAGTCTGAGAAGAAGAGGTCTGTCAATGGGATAATCTCATCTACTGATTTCATTTGTGGTTTATAGAGCTCAACTAATTTTTCAGCCTTGTCAGTCAATCGACCTGCTTCTTCTAGGAATGGTTTTGCCATTTCAAAGATAGTTTCTAGATCTGCATTCTTGATATAGTCATTGCTCATCCAGTCTAGTTTTTTCTGGTCAAAGGCTGCTGGAGACTTGCTGAGGCGATTTTCATCGAACAGTTTAATGAGTTCTTCACGAGAGAAAATCTCATCTTCGCCACCTGGGTTCCAACCAAGAAGAGCAATAAAGTTAAAAACTGCTTCTGGAAGGTAACCTTTCTTACGGTAATCTTCTATAAATTGAAGTGTATTAGTATCACGTTTAGATAACTTCTTACCAGTCTCAGAGTTGATAATCAAGGTCATGTGACCGAACTCTGGAGCTTCCCAACCAAGTGCTTCATAAACCATGAGCTGTTTTGGTGTATTAGCGATGTGGTCGTCTCCACGGATTACGTGAGAAATCTGCATATCATGGTCATCGATGACAACGGCAAAGTTGTATGTTGGATAACCGTCTTTCTTTTGGATAACCCAGTCACCACCGATATTGCCACCTTCAAATTCGATATCACCTTTGACCATATCATGCCACTTGTAGATACCTGTCTCATTGACAGCCAAACGAACAGTTGGGATGATCCCTGCTGCTTCACGTTCTGCGATGTAAGCTGCTTTTTCTTCTTCACTCATACCAAGGTATTCATTGATGTAGCGTGGTGTTTCGCCAGCTACTTCTTGGCGTTCGCGTTCAGCTGCCAACTCTTCTTCTGTAACGTAAGATTTATAGGCTTTTCCTTCAGCTAATAGTTGGGCAATGTATTTTTGATACAAGTCCAAACGCTCAGACTGGCGATAATTCTCATGTGATTCTGGACTTTCATCCCAATCCATGCCTAACCAGCGAAGGTTTTCAAGTTGTGAACGTTCACCATCCTCGACATGGCGTTTACGGTCAGTATCTTCGATACGAATGAGAAATGTTCCACCATGATGGCGCGCATACAAGTAATTAAACAATGCTGTACGGGCATTCCCGATGTGTAGTAGTCCTGTTGGACTTGGTGCGTAACGTACGCGGATATCTTTTGACATAGTTTCTCCTATAAAGTCTCTAGGCGTCTGCCTTTTTGCTCTCTATATTATATCACAAGTCTTGGCTGAGTCCAATTTCTATGGATAAAGAGAGTAAAAAGAGTGGACAAACCACTCTTTTCTTCTATTATTATAGACGTGCGTTAAGTTCTTTGCTCAATTCTTCAAATCCTGGTTTTCCAAGAAGGGCGAACATGTTACGTTTGTAGGCTTCAACACCTGGTTGGTCAAATGGGTTGATAGCATTCAAGTAACCTGAAAGAGCGATAGCCAATTCGAAGAAGTAGATTGTATAACCAAGAGTGAAAGCGTCTTGCTCTGGAAGAGTCACGTACATGTTTGGTACATCACCGTCTGTGTGTGCAAGAAGAACACCGTCAGTTGCTTTTTTGTTTACAAAGTCAACGTCTTTTCCTTGAAGGTAACCAAGTCCATCAAGGTCTTCTTCCAAAGTAGGAATAATCACATTTTTACGAGGTTTGTCAACACGAACAACTGTTTCAAACATGATACGAGTTCCTTCTTGGATAAATTGACCCAATGAGTGCAAGTCAGTTGAGAAGTTGGCTGAAGTTGGGTAGATACCTTTTTGGTCTTTTCCTTCTGATTCACCAGCCAATTGTTTCCACCACTCTGAGAAGTATTGAAGTGATGGCTCGTAGTTTACCAAGATCTCAGTTGCATAACCTTTACGGTAAAGGATGTTACGAACTGCTGCGTATTGGTAAGCTTCGTTTTCAGAGATTTTATCTGAAGTGTAGTCTTTGCGAGCTGCGTTCGCACCTTCCATAAGGGCTTTGATGTCAGCTCCTGATGCTGCGATTGGAAGCAAACCAACAGCTGTCAAGACTGAGAAGCGTCCACCTATGTCATCTGGAACAACAAATGTTTCCCAACCGTTAGCATCTGCTTCAACCTTAACAGCACCTTTTTGGCGGTCAGTTGTTGCATAGATACGTTTGTTGGCTTCTTCTTGACCGTATTTCTTAACCAAGAGTTCTTTGAAGACACGGAAAGCGATAGCTGGTTCAGTTGTTGTACCTGATTTAGAAATCACGTTTACTGAGAAGTCTTTGTCTGCAACATACTCTACCAAGTCAGCAAGGTAAGTAGATGAGATTGAGTTTCCTGCGTAAAGGATTTGTGGTGCCTTGCGTTCTTCTTTTGTTTGCAAGTTAGCAAAGTGGTGGTTCAAGAAGTCGATTGCTGCTTTGGCACCAAGGTAAGATCCACCGATACCGATTACAACCAAGACATCGCTGTCTGATTTGATTTGCTCAGCAGCTTTCAAGATACGGTCAAATTCTTCACGGTCGTAGTTTTCAGGAAGATCCAACCATCCCAAGAAGTCGCTACCAGCACCAGTCCCTTTACGGATCAATTCATCTGCTGCTGTTACTTGTGATTGCATGTATTCCACTTCATGTGGTGCAACAAATTTGTCTAAAACTTTTGAATAATCAAATTTAATATGTGACATGTTATTCCTCCAATATTTCTTCTTTTCTATCATAACGCTTACCTTCGTTTTTTTCAAGTTTTTTTGTCAAATTTCTCCAATTTTTATCAGAATTCAAACGTTTGCGTAAAAATCCCACATTCCAAAAATTTTGAAAAAATAAAAGAAAGAACGACCAGATGTCCCAGTCGTTACAGTTCATTCAATAAATACTCAAATAATTCTAAATTGCCATCTTCTTCATTAACCAGAAACTCTGGATGCCACTGCAAACCGATAATGCGGTGTTCGTCGATAGATTCAATCGCTTCAATGGTTTGGTCTCTTGGATCAATAGCGGTTACGCGGAAATTAGGTGCCAAATCTTTAATGCTTTGACGATGGACGGAGTTGACCTGACTTTCTTTCCCAAATAGCTTAGCCACCACGCTTCCTTCTACCGTCTCAATAGAGTGAGATGTTCCGAAAGGGAGTCCTTGCCAGTGACTTTCGATTTCTTGATTGAGGGTTCCACCAAAGGCAACATTGACAAGTTGAACACCGCGACAGATTGCCATAATTGGTTTATTCTGACGAAGCGCTTCTTTCAAGAGGGCCAATTCAAACTCATCACGCACTAGATTGTAATCATCGCTCTCAATGGTCTTTTTCTCTCCATAAAACTGAGGATGAACATTTTGGCCTCCTGTCAAAATGAGCTTGTCAATCATTTCCACATAATCGCGTACAACAGACTCATCACCAACAGGAATGACTAAAGGGAGACCACCGACTTGACGAATGCTCTCTGCGAATCTACAAGATACAGATGAATGAATGTTTTTGCCTTCTGTGTCTACGGGACATAGATTTGCAGCAACTCCTACAACGGTTCTAGGCATGATGTCTCTCCTTTCGAATATTAATACTCTTCGAAAATCTCTTCAAACCACGTCAGCATCGCCTTACCGTATATATGTTACTGACNNTTTGAGCAACCTACGGCTAGCTTCCTAGTTTACTCTTTGATTTTCATTGAGTATAACGATAGTCCTATCATATCACTCAAAGCGTCTTTCGTCTAATATGTTTTTTTTAAGACTGTGATAAAAATTTTTTATGGACAAGAAAAAGCTGCCCCATAGGACAACTTCTTTCTTATTCAAAAACAAATTGATTGTGATAGAGTTCTGAGTAGAATCCACCTAGTTTCAAGAGTTCATGGTGGTTACCACGTTCAATGACCTCTCCATCTTTAAGGACAATAATCTGATCAGCATTGAGAATAGTTTTCAAGCGGTGGGCAATAACGAAACTGGTTTTGCCTGCTACAACTGCCTCCATGGCATGCTGAATCTTGCTTTCTGTCACCGTATCTACGTTTGAAGTGCCTTCATCGAGAATGAGAACTTCTGGATCTGTCATCAGGGTTCGAGCAATGGAAATCAATTGCTTCTGCCCTGTCGAGAAGATACTCTGCTCATCATCAATAAGAGTATCGTACTTATCAGGCAAACTTTCGATATAGTCGTGAATGTGGCTTGCTTTGGCTGCTGACTCAACCATTTCCTGACTGGCATCTGGCACACCGAAACGGATATTGTCTCGAATGGTTCCGCTAAAAAGAACGGAATCTTGCAAGACAATTCCCACTTTACTTCTAAGACTATCTAAATCATAGTCACGAATGTCTTTATCATCAAAATAAATACCGCCAGCATCAACATCATAAAAGCGATTGATGAGGTTCATAATAGTGGTTTTCCCTGAACCCGTTGGCCCAACAACTGCAGTCATCTGGCCTTTAGGGGCAGAAATGTTGACATCTTTCAAAATAGGTTTATCAGGCAAGTATGAAAAATCGATATGACTGATTTCAACACCTTCTTGCAACTGAGTGAAGATTGGAGCCTTTTCAGGTCGGATTTCTTCCTCTGCATCAAACATTTCCTGTATCCGTTCAGCCCCTGTAAAGGCCAACTGAAGACTTCCCCAACTAGCTGCAACTTGAATAATAGGCTGGTAGTACTGTTGTGAAAATTGGGCAAACATCACAATCAAACCTAGGGCTGTACTTGTTTCAATAGTCTTATCGTTTAATAGAACGGCCGAACCAGCAAAGATAACGACGGCTGTATTAACCAGACTCATCCCATTCATGACAGGGAACAGAATTCCTGAGAACATCCTTCCTTTAAAGGTTGCCTTGCGTACGCGCTCATTTTGTTCAAGAAATCCTGCCATCATATCCTCTTGAATTCCTTGCACAATCACGGCTTTTTGGCCTGAGATACTCTCATCCATATAGGCGTTGAGCTTCCCTACCTCTTTCTGCTGGAGATTGGTGTATTTGCGTGCCATTTTCACGATGAAAATCAACATGAGGAAGGCCACTGGTGTACTTGCAATGGTGATGAGAGCCAGCGTCACATTTCTCGAAAACATGACAAGAATCAGACCAATGTATAAAACAATATTGCTCATGACCTGAACCAGACTTTCATTAAAGGCTTGGAGGATATTATCCAAATCACTGGTAAAACGAGATAGGATATCGCCATCTTGTCGGCGGTCAAAGAAAGAAACCGTCAACCGAGCAAGCTTACCGAAGAGGCCTTTGCGCATCTCGTTGGTCGATTCTGCAATCACGCGCGTCATGAGACACATGTATATGACACTAGAAATAAATAAAACCAAAACCAGCAGACCAAGATTGACCATGATTCCTGATAGGCTTTGCCAAACAAGTTCTGGATTGCCATCTTGATAAGCTTGGACTAAATTAACTAGTTGCGTCACTGCTTGTCCAGAAAAGACCGGAAAGAGAGCTTGGGCAAGAGTCGCCAGAACAATCATCAGGATAACAACTACAAATGATAGCTTATAAACTTTAAAATAATTCCAAAAAAATTGAACTGTCTTCATTTTACTCCTCCTTTCCTTTCTGTGTTTCGTAGATTTCACGGTAAACAGCATTGTTGGCAACCAAGTCTGCATGCGTACCTTGACCAATCAATCGTCCTTGATCTAGAACCAAGATTTTATCTGCATGAACAACCGAGCTAATCTTTTGCGCGATGATAATGGTTGTTGTTCCCTTCAAGTCCTTATTCAAGGCTTCTTGAACCAGGCGCTCTGACTTAGCATCCAAGGCCGAGGTCGAATCGTCAAAAATCAGAATACGTGGATTGCTGACAATCCCACGCGCAATCGACATCCTTTGTTTTTGTCCACCTGAGAAGTTGGTTCCTCGTTCCTCAACTGGACTTTCAAAGGTTTTCTCCATACGATGAATGAATTCACTGGCTTGGGCAATAGTGGCTGCACGCTCCATTTCAAATAGAGTAGCATCTCCCTTACCCTGTCTCAAGTTATCTGCAATCGTTCCACTGAAGAGAATGGCACGTTGGAGAACGATAGACACTGTTTTACGCAGGGTTCCTTCACTCACTTCTCGAATATCCTTGCCACCGATTTTAATAGAGCCTTCTTGCGGATCAAAGAGACGTGGAATCAATTGAGCCAAGGTTGACTTCCCTGCACCAGTCGCTCCAACGACACCAACCATTTGACCAGATTCAATAGTAAAGCTCACATCTTTCAGCATCGGTTCCTTATCCATTGGATAGGTAAAGGTTACATTTTCAAAGCTAAGACTTCCGACCAACTCTTCATCTGGCACATCCTTGAAGGTCATAGCTGGCTCTGCGTCAAGAATTTCTCGAATACGACGCATAGAAATCATGGCACGGCTGACAGAATTCCCTAAAAATCCAACCATAACAATGGTAAAGATAATCTGGCTCAGGTAATTAACAAAGGAAGCAATAGAGCCAACAACTGATGGATCCGACTGAACCATCCCTGCAACTAGCCAAATAGAGAGGAATACCGCCCCATAACCGACCAACATCATGAAAGGTTCCACTACTGAAAAAGCATAACCGATGTAAAGATTTTGACCGAGAAGCTCGTCTGAAACTTCCGTAAACTTAGCAAACTGCTCTTTTTCTTGGACAAAGGACTTGACCACACGAACGCCACGCAAATTTTCCTTGGCAATGGCATTGATGCGTTCAAGAAGGGTTTGAAACTTGGCAAAACGAGGCCCCATCATTCCCATCATGACAGCAGTCAAACCAAAAATCAAGACTACCATGAGAACAATCACCCACCACAGAGAAGAAAGGGTTTGAACCGCCAGGATAAACGAACCGATGAACAAGAGGGGAAGTCTGAAAAGAATTTGGAAGGTCATCATGACCACGTTCTGAATCTGGTTGATGTCATTTGTCATGCGAACGACTAGATTTCCCGCATTAAATTGTTCAATATTAGCATAAGAAAAGGTTTGGATTTTACGGAAGGCATCCTCCCGAAGGTCAGATGAAACTCCTTGGGCAATATAGGCTGCGAGGACAACATTGAGTCCACCAGCAACTAGACCGACTACGGCCACACCAATCAACCAAGCCCCGATACTATAAATAGCTTCATATTTTCCAGCAAGGAGGGCGTCTAAGACTTCCTGCAGATAACGCGGTTGCAGAAGTGAACTAGCAACCATCAAGCCTGTCATCAGAAGCGAAGTCAAGGCCTGCCACTTGTAGGTTTTTATTTTCTGAATCAGCATACTTTCTCCTTAAAAAATAGACAAAAGGGAGCGACAATGTGTCAGCTCCTTCTCATTCTGTTTGTGTGATGTTATTCTAGCAAAAAAGTGGGGGATTGTCAAAGAAGTCTCCTTGATACAGCTAGAATGACTAGTAATTTTCTCTTTATAGTTTCTGTTTTAACTCGACCAAGACATTCATAGCCTGCATAGGTGTCATATTGTAAACATCCAGTTTAGCTAATTCTGCTAGGATAGGATGTTCTTCAGTCGTATCAAAGAGTGAAATTTGTTCTGAGACAGTACTTGTTTGTTTCATAGGAGCAGGACTTTCTTGCCCCTGACTCTCCAGTTGCGTTAAAATCTTATCCGCTCTCGCTAAAAGATCAGCCGGTAAACCAGCAATCTTGGCAACATGGATACCATAGGATTTATCAGCTGGCCCTGGTTCAATCTTGTGAAGGAAGGTGACCTGCCCATCCTGCTCCAAGGTTGCCACGTGGACATTGACCAAGTGTTGTAAACTAGACTCCAGACTAGTCAACTCATGGTAGTGGGTCGCAAAGAGGGTCTTGGCTCCGATATGTTCATGGATGTATTCGATGATGGACTGGGCAAGAGCCATCCCGTCATAAGTTGCAGTTCCACGACCTAACTCATCAAAAAGAATCAAGGAATTCTTTGTTGCATGCGAAATGGCATTGTTGGCCTCCATCATCTCCACCATGAAGGTTGATTGGCCTGAAACCAAATCATCGGCTGCTCCGATACGGGTAAAGATAGCATCAAAAATAGGTAAATGGGCACTTTCTGCTGGCACATAAGAGCCCAACTGGGCCATTATCGCCGTCATGGCTAACTGACGCATGTAGGTTGACTTCCCGCTCATGTTGGGCCCTGTAATCAGTTGAATACTGGTATCTTCTGCCATCTGAATCGTATTGGGAATATAGGTCTGAGCCCCCATAACCTTTTCAACGACAGCATGGCGTCCTTTCTGGATATCAATTCGCGAATCATCTCCGAATTCAGGTCGAATCAAATGCTGGGTTTCAGCTACAACCGCCAGACTTTGCAAGACATCAACGGTCGCAATTCCTTGAGCTAGAGCCTGCAAACGCTGAATGTACTTGCCGACCTCTTCACGAATGCGCATAAAAATTTCGTACTCTAGGTTAGCTGACTTCTCACGCGCCTCCAACATGTCGCCTTCGATACGAGCTAATTCCTCGGTACCGAAGCGTTCTGAGTTTTTCAGCGTCGCCTTGCGGAAAAAGTGAGCAGGCACATTTCCCAGTTGTGAATTGGTCACATGGAAATAGTAGCCATCCTTTTTATTATAGTCAATCTTGAGCGTACTGATACCAGAGTTTTCGCGTTCCTTAGCCTCAATCTCAGCAATCCAGCTAATCCCTTCTCTGAGAACGCGACGGTACTTGTCTAAAGTCTCATCAAAGCCAGTCCGGATAATTCCACCATCTGTAATCACATGAGGAGCTTCAGGAGCAATCGCTGCGCTAATCAAACTCTCCAACTCAGGGATTGCATCCAGTTGTGCGATGAGATAGGCTAGAGCAGGTTGCTCCATCCCTTCTAAAATCGCACGAATCCGTGGCACACTAGACAAGGTAGTCGCCAACTGCAAGAGATCCTTTGGGTTGGTCTTGCCAAAAGAAACACGACTAGCCAAACGTTCGATGTCATAAACACCCTTGAGACTGTCTGTCAAATCACTACGCTCAAAGAAATGGCCGAGAAAGACCTGCACTACTTCTTGACGTTGGACGATTCGTTCCTTATCAATCAAAGGACGATGAATCCAAGAACGCAAGAGACGCATGCCCATAGCCGTCTTGGTTTCATCCAAAAGCCAGAAAAGACTGCCTTGCTTCTTGCCTGAACGGGCATTCTCAACCAAATCCAGACTAGCCTTGGTCGCATAATCCATCTGCAAGAAATCTTTAATTTCATAACGGATAACAGGCTTGAGGTGGTTCAATTCCCTCATCTGAGTCCGATGAACATACTGTAGCAGCTTACTGGATGCCGCTTGCTCCACCGTTGCCAATCGCGAATCCAGTAAATGAAGGTCTTCAAAGTTTTCTTTTTCATAAGAGAGCACCAGATTCATCTGGCGGCTGAGGATTTGTTCTTCTTCCTCAGACAAGTCATAGCCCAACACCACTTCTCGCGCCTTGAGATTACGGATTTCCCCACAAACCAGCGTGAAATCCAAAAGACCTGTCACATAAAAGTCACCCGTCACCAGGTCCATATAAGCTAGGCCAAATTGATTGCCTTCGCGATCTATGGCAACCAAAAAATTATTCTGACTATCCGGCTTACTGCTATCGACCACTGTTCCTGGCGTAATAACCTGAACAACTTCTCGTTTCACAACCCCAACCGCTTGTTTAGGATCTTCCATCTGCTCTGCGATAGCCACCTTATAACCCTGCTCAATCAAGACATCGATATACTGTTGGGCAGAATGATAGGGGACACCCGCCATAGGAATCGGATTGTCGGCATTCTTGTTGCGACTCGTTAAGGAAATTTCCAGAATCTGCGCAGCATTGACCGCATCCTCATAAAATAATTCATAAAAATCACCCATCCGAAAGAGCAAAAACGCATCTGGATATTGCTTTTTAATCTCCACATACTGTTGCATGCCAGGTGATAGCTTTTCTGTCGCCATTGTCCGTCTCTCCTTGTCAAAAATAAGTCTTGAGAGCAACTCTCAAGACCTTACTTATCTTTCATCAAATCTAGCAAACGATCTTCCATGAGTTTGGCAACGTGCTGGTCTCGACAAATGACCAATAAGGTATTGGCACCAGCAACTGTTCCTAAAATCCATTCATCCTTGTTTGCATCTACAATATTTGCCAAAACAGAAGCTTCTCCCAGTTTGGTATGAAGCACCAAGGTAAACTCTGCTCTTGCAACACCCTCTAAATGATGAGACAAAAATTCCACCAAATCAATCTTTTCTGTCTCATTTGCTAGTACATAATACACCATATCATTTTTCTTGACCTTGGTCAAGCCGATTTCGCGCAAATCACGAGACAGGGTTGTCTGCGTCACACAAACATTGTGTGCCTCCAACCGATCTTGAATTTCTTTTTGTGTACTTAATTTCTCCTCAGTAATCATTTTTTTTATTAACTGATGACGATCTCTTTTTCTCATAAAATCCTCTTATGTGAATATTTATAACTATTTTTATAACTATATTATACCAAAAAAATAGGAGATTTCAAAAATTTTTTCTTCTTTCTTTAAAATTGTGATAAAATAGTAGAAAAGTCCAAAAAGGAGCTCTTAATGAATACAAAAGAATTGATTGCTAGCGAATTGGCTAGCATCATTGATAGCCTGGACCAAGAGGCTATTTTAAATTTACTGGAAACCCCTAAAAACTCAGAAATGGGAGACATTGCTTTCCCTGCTTTTTCTCTTGCAAAAGTCGAACGTAAAGCACCTCAAATGATTGCGGCTGAACTGGCTGAAAAAATTAACAGCCAAGCCTTTGAAAAGGTTGTTGCAACAGGACCTTACGTCAACTTTTTCCTTGATAAATCTGCCATTTCTGCTCAAGTATTGCAAGCTGTTATCACTGAAAAAGAACACTATGCTGATCAAACTATTGGCAAACAAGAAAATGTTGTTATCGATATGTCTAGTCCCAATATCGCTAAACCATTCTCTATTGGTCACCTGCGCTCAACTGTCATCGGAGATAGCTTATCACATATCTTCCAAAAAATCGGTTATCAAACGGTCAAGATCAACCACTTGGGAGACTGGGGTAAACAGTTTGGAATGCTGATTGTAGCCTACAAAAAATGGGGCGACGAAGAAGCTGTAAAAGCTCATCCAATTGATGAACTTCTTAAACTCTATGTCCGCATCAATGCTGAGGCTGAAAATGACCCTAGCTTGGATGAAGAAGCACGCGAATGGTTCCGTAAGCTTGAAAATGGAGACGAGGAAGCTCTCGCTCTTTGGCAATGGTTCCGTGATGAAAGTTTAGTGGAATTTAACCGCCTTTACAATGAATTGCAAGTCGAATTTGACAGCTACAATGGAGAAGCCTTCTACAACGATAAGATGGATGCAGTTGTAGACATTCTTTCTGAAAAAGGACTACTTGTTGAATCAGAAGGTGCCCAAGTTGTCAATCTTGAGAAATATGGAATTGAACATCCAGCCCTTATCAAGAAATCTGATGGTGCAACTCTCTATATCACACGTGACTTGGCTGCAGCCCTTTACCGTAAAAACGAATACCAATTTGCTAAATCTATCTATGTCGTTGGTCAAGAGCAATCTGCCCACTTTAAACAACTCAAAGCTGTCTTGCAAGAGATGGGTTACGATTGGAGTGACGACATTACCCACGTTCCTTTTGGTTTGGTTACAAAAGAAGGGAAGAAACTCTCTACTCGTAAAGGGAATGTCATCTTGCTAGAGCCTACTGTTGCAGAGGCTGTTAGCCGTGCCAAAGCCCAAATCGAAGCAAAAAATCCTGAATTGGAAAATAAAGATCAGGTAGCACATGCTGTTGGGGTTGGAGCCATTAAATTTTATGACCTCAAAACCGACCGTACAAATGGATACGACTTCGACCTAGAAGCTATGGTATCCTTCGAGGGTGAAACTGGACCTTATGTTCAATACGCCTACGCTCGTATCCAATCGATCTTACGCAAAGCGGATTTCAAACCAGAAACAGCTGGCAACTATAGCTTGAATGATGCTGAAAGCTGGGAAATCATCAAACTCATCCAAGATTTCCCACGTATTATCAACCGTGCGGCGGATAACTTTGAACCTTCTATCATTGCTAAATTTGCAATTAGTCTGGCTCAAGCCTTCAACAAATACTATGCACATACGCGCATCTTGGATGAAAGTCCAGAACGCGACAGCCGTCTAGCCCTTAGCTACGCAACCGCAGTCGTTCTCAAAGAATCCCTTCGCTTGCTTGGGGTAGAAGCGCCAGAGAAGATGTAAATCGCCAAAGTTACTTGATTGCAAAGCAATCTAAGTAACTAACGCCAAATCCTATCAGGGATTTGGCTAGGCGCTTCACTAGTTCTGGAACATAAATATTATCGATTTATGTTCCAGAACGTCGTAATCTTAAAGCTATTGGAACTAAAGTTCCTAATTGTTAGACGCTAGCCGCGTATATGCGGACTAGCTAACTGCTTCACTAGTCATAGTCTCTAAATATAATCGATTTAGAGACCATGACGTCGTAACCAGAGATACTTGCCTAAACACTTTACTAATTCACCAAACTAAATAATATCGATTTGGTTTGGTTCATGTCGTAATCTTTTAATTACTTGATTGTTAAGCAATCTAAGTAACTAACGCCAAAGCCTATCAGGTATTTGGCTAGGCGCTTCACTAGTTTTAGGACATAAATATGATCGATTTATGTTCTAAAACGTCGTAATCTTAAAATTATTGGAACTAAAGTTCCTAATTGTTAGACGCTAGCCGCTTATATGCGGACTAGCTAACTGCTTCACTAGTCATGGTCTCTAAATATAATCGATTTAGAGACCATGACGTCGTAACTAGAGACACTTGTCTAAACGCTTTACTAATTCATCTAACCAAATAATATCGATTTGATTTGGTTCATGTCGTAATCTTTTAATTACTTGATTGCAAAGTAGTCTAAGCAACTAACGCCAAATCCTATCAGGGATTTGCTTAGACGCTTCACTAGTAAAGAAACATAAATATTATCGATTTATGTTTCTTTACGTCGTAACCAGAGACACTTGCCTAAACGCTTCACTAATTCACCTAACCAAATAATAGACTTCCTGCAAAACTAGAATCCTAGTTCATGATTGATAATACCAGCAATCAAATTCATTCGTAATCCGAAGCGTTTACGATGATTTCGATAGGTTGTTGAAAACATTTTAAACGTTTTTACTTTGGCAAAGATGTTCTCAACCTTGCTTCTCTCCTTAGATAGCGCATGGTTATAGGCTTTCTCTTCAGCTGTTAGCGGCTTGAGTTTGCTGGATTTACGTGGAGTTTGTGCTTGAGGATATACCTTCATAAGCCCTTGATAAGCACTGTCAGCCAAGATTTTACCAGCTTGTCCGATATTTCTGCGACTCGTTTTGAACAACTTCATATC
>NZ_VMLO01000085.1:0-5136 GCF_013276735.1 Streptococcus sp. 1559 | reverse complement strand
CCAATACCAAGATGAAAATTATGGAACTGAACGCATTTAGTCAAGCGTAGGGAGGGAAAGAAAATGAGACCAAGACGATATCCGTATAGTGGGAAAAGAAAAAAGCAATCTGATAGACAGATTGCTAAGTTAAAAAGAGATATTGATGTAAATCGTACAAATATATCATCTTTAAAATTCGTTATAGAAACTTTAAGTAACCATCAGAATTATCGATAACTTGATAACCTTGAGCAGTTGCTTCTTCGATAATTTCAGCTTTAGACATTTCAAAATCAGATAACTGAATTACTGCGCTAGGTTTATCAGTAGTCGACTCTGAAAAATAAGATAATAGAATATTATCGAGATTTTCCCAGGTTAGTTTCTTAACAACGTGGTTTGGCTTATGGCTAAGCTTACTCATTTTTTGAACCTCCTTTCTGCTGAAGTTTTGACTAAAACGGTGAGAGGTCCTAGTCAAGAGTATTATAGCAATTTAGGAGGATATTACATCAGTCTTGAGGCTGATGTAGGAGGTTGAATGGAAGATAAAATCATCGAACTTGCTGATTACTTCATCAGCGAATCTACAACGTACAGAGAAGCTAAAATAGCGTGTGAGAAGCTATTTAGACAAGTCAGCCATGAGATAGAACTCAGGGCGATGGAAAGTAAGACAGTTTGACAACAACAAAAAAAGCACCTGACGGAAATCAGGCGCATACTTAAATAATTAAAACCATTATATCACAAAAATGCTTGCCCGCATAGTTGAGAGGATGTAAAAAAATGGAAGGTATAACCCTACAATTACGATTGGACGGCGAAAGTGCCGAATTGTTCACTAATCAATTATTGGCCTTTGCTGAAAAGCAGGTCAAGGAGCAGTTAGAGAATGATCGCATGCCAATCAATCAACAGGCTTTGATGAAGAAATTCGGCTTCACTCATGGCTATATTAAGAAGCTAGAACGTAAAGGCTTAAGATTTCGTAAGCAAGGGAAGGATATTATGTACGATGTCAATGATGTTTATGAGATTTTGGAATTAGAAAAAGAAGTACGAAAATTAAGAGCATAAGGAGATAAAAATGTTTGAACCACCGATTTTAGACCAGCTGATGGGGGTTGGAGCCTTGCTGCTTGGATTTGTAGGGCTTTGCCGTCATATCAAATTGCAAGAGGAGCGTAAGGAAAAAGAAAGACGAGAAGAGCAAGAATTTGCGTCTATGATTATCCAAGGGCGAAACCATGCATACGAACGTGGTAGAGAGGACAAATGGCAAGAAATTCGCAAGAATATCCGTCGTCCATTTCCTGGCTTCACCTATGACAACGAACCGCCTCAAGGTTTGCGTCCCGAACCATTAGCTTTACCAGAACCTAAAATGCACATTTTGAAGTGAGGAGGTCAGGAAATGGAAGAATTGATTGAATGGCTGGATAACCTGACTATGATTGTTAAAGAACTGAAAGGAAGGGAATCAGCTTCAAGACATTTTATTACGATTTTGGAAAATGATTACAAAAATCTATTACTAGTCAAAGAATACCTAACGGACTATGAAAAACTAGCTAAGGACTATCGTGATGTGGAGCTTAAAAATAAGCTGCTAAAGATTGAAAAAATGGAGCTGGAAGGCAGGTATATCTATGAGGATATGCGAATGAAGTATCGCGCTAACCGTAGGAAGTGGGGTGCTCGGTATGTCTGAAATTAAGTGGATAAAAATCACAACCGATATTTTTGACGATGAAAAGATTTGCCTGATTGATGCCTTGCCTGATCCTGATGCCATCTTAGTGATATGGTTCAAGATTTTGACACTTGCTGGAAAACATAACAGTAATGGTTTGTTGATGATGACTGATAAGGTTCACTATACAGATGAAATGTTAGCTACTATTTTTCGTAGACCATTGAATACAGTAAGAATGGCTATTGGAGTTTTTGAACAGTTTGGGATGATTGAGATTATCGATGGTATTATTAGCTTGCCAAATTGGGAAAAACATCAAAACGTTGACGGAATGGAGAAAATAAAGGAACAGACACGCAACCGTGTAGCCAAATACCGTAAAAAACAGAAAAATCTTGCTCTTGGTAACGTTACAGGTAACGTTACAGTAACGGACGGTAACGCACTAGAAGAAGATAAAGATAAGAATAAGAATAGATTAGATAAAGATAAGAATAAGAAAAGAATAACTACTACTACTAGTAGTGGTGGTCAAGAAAATATCTTAGAACTTTTTCAATCTGAATTTCGTAGGCTCTTATCTGGATTTGAAATTGAAGAAATCAACCATCTCCTAAATGAGAATGATGTGGATTTGGTGAAAGAAGCACTGAAGACTGCTATTAACTCAGGAAAGCCGAACATCAAATATATAGGTGGGATTTTAAGAAATTGGCAGATGAACAATGTTACCACTGTTGAACAGGTTCGTCAATCGGAAAAGAAGAACAAGGATAAGAAAGAAGAACAGGAGGCCAAGGACGAATGGGGATACTAGAACTAATTGAACAATTCGAGATTGACTATTATCCGTTAAGCTACGAGAAGAAAACTCTTTTAGCAGACCAACCAATTCATCAAGTGGTTGCATGCTTGTCTGAAATGGCTAGCTGGCATGAATGTGGAGGTCGTCTGTCATGGTAGACAATGTGTTTGAGGAGATTGCCTTATCTTATCACAGGAATACAGAACAACAAGATGAGTTTTGCGAAAAGCATAACATTCCTTTGATAAAGATATTGCGGACTGAGAGTGTTGTATGCCGCATGTGTGAATCTGAGCGGATCCATGAGGAGAATCAAGCAAGAGTGAATGAACTGGCCGACGCTGAGAATGAGCGAGAGAGGAAATACTATCTTGAGAAGTTTTCTCTTTATGATGAGGTTTTGAAAAATGCGACTTTGGACAACTTTGAGACACCCACTGAAAAAGAAGCGGAAAAGCTAGCTTTTGCAAAGAGGATTTGTCGTGAGTGGTCTGAGGGGGCTAGGAACAACATCGTGTTACAAGGAGAAGCTGGAACTGGTAAGAGCCATTTGGCCTTTGCGATGGTAAAAGCTTTATCTGAGTACACGAAAGAGATTGCTATTTTCATCAACGTGACTGACTTGTTGATGAAGATTAAAGCTGATTTTAGTCAGGAAGAGTTTCTGGTCAATAAAATTGCCAGTGCTAAGTTCTTGGTTTTGGATGATTTGGGCATGGAGAAGGATAGCGAATGGTCGTTTACTATTCTCTACAATATCCTGAATAAGCGTTCAAATACAATCATTACCACCAATTTGACTTCTGCTAATATTCAGAAAAGATATGGCAGACCCTTTATGTCCAGACTGATGAAGGGTGTGGATAAAGACCATTTAATGGTTTTCAACGACTTGACAAACAAGCGGAAGCAATATTTTTAGAATGGAGGTGGCTGATGTTTATTTTAAGACATGGGACAAGAGAGGATAAGCCGTTTCTGAGGTCCGCAGTTATTGGTGTGACTGGCTTGGACATTTCATGTTCAGAGGAGAAGAAAGCCATGCGGTTTGTTTCTCGGGCGGTAGCCTTACAGGTTGGTAAAGCATTGAGGAGTTCCTTTGGGAACTTTTACCCCGTTGAGGTGGAGTGATGTTAAATCTTTACTTCGTCTACAACGGGCACTGCAAGTTTTACCTTGGGACGTTTGACAATGTCGATGATCTCATTGAGCAAATGGAAGATCATCAGTGGGCTTTCTCGGCTATCACTCAGCCAAGGTTTCAGAAGCACATTGGTCAGCGGACGACACGGTTTGACTATGGTGCGAAGGATTGTTACTATTTAGCAACTTTTTTCAGGAGGATAAGAAAATGATTGAACTTATTAAAGAATTTGGCATGGCTATTCTATGGCTATTTCTCGGCTACTTAATCGGAGAACGTGCAGCAAGAAAGGACAAGAAAGATGATCAATAATGTTACGTTAGTGGGGCGCTTGACGAAAGACCCTGAATTAAAACATACACCGTCGAATGTGGCGGTTGCTACCTTTACTCTGGCGGTCAATCGGAACTTCAAGGGAGCCAACGGCGAGCGAGAGGCAGACTTTATCAACTGTATGATGTGGCGCAAGCAGGCGGAGCTATTCGCAGAATGGTGCAAGAAGGGTAATCTGGTCGGTGTGACGGGTCGCATCCAGACAAGGAACTACGAGAATCAGGAGGGGCGCAGGGTCTATCTGACTGAGGTGGTCGCAGATGGTTTTGAGCGACTTGAAAAGCGTGATGATACTGCTAACCGTTCGAATATTGAGGAACAAATGCCAGGATACGCCCTTGAGGAAGATGATTTTCCGTTTTAGTGGGAGGTAAGAAATATGGTTGGAGTAACCTATCAGGAAATTCATCTCTTTGTTGAGTTTTTGAAAAAGCAGTATGGGCAAGGGCGTCCAGACTATATTGAAGCCCTGAACGACTTAGACGGTATGGCGGAAGTCTCCTATAGAGAAGCTATTGAAAGATTTTTAGACGATGAATTACGATAAACAGGTAGTAATCGAAGGACTGAAACGCACAATTGAGCAAAATGAAGAGAAGATAATCGAGTATTCGAAACCGTGCGATGCACGCAAGAGACGGATTAGAGCGTTGGAGCGCGATTTGTTGAAGAAAAAGAATAAAGAATTGAGGAAAAAAGTGGAGGAGTTGGAAGATGAAATATAAAGTGACAGAATACCATTCAGATTTTCAAGAAGAACAGACTGGCACTTGCGAATTGTGTTTTGGTACAGCGTGGGTTGAAAATGGTTCAATAACGGTTGAAGATGAAAATGGAACTGAAACAGAAATTTATTTAACTGTTTGGGATTGGGGCGATTACGACACAATCTACATTGATAATGTGGTTAATTTCTCAGCTTGGTTGCAAGAAAGGGAAGTTGACCAAATCGTTGAAGAAACCGAACGTTGGTCGTGGTTGCATGAATTGGTAGAAAAATATAATGAGGAGTTGGAAGATGAAAGTACAGCGATTAATTAAGAAATATAAAAAACTTGAGGGTGTATGGAATGCTGAAGGAGCAGAACTAGCTCGTCAAATTTTTCTGCAAGACTTGGAACAACTAGATAAACCGCAACCAGTCAAAGTTAAGAAGTTTGTGGCTGAATGGAT
>NZ_VMLO01000083.1:0-11913 GCF_013276735.1 Streptococcus sp. 1559 | reverse complement strand
TAAAGTCGGGATTATAACAAAAAAAGAGTTCCATTTGAACTCTTTTTTACATCTTATAAAGCAGGGAGAAGATTTTATAAAAATAGTAAACAAATGTGCTCTACTCGATGCTTGCTCCATTGCTATCAATGACATCCTTGTACCAATAGAAGGACTTCTTCTTGCTACGTTTGAGAGTCCCATTTCCTACATTATCTCGATCTACATAGATAAAGCCATAGCGCTTATTCATTTCCCCTGTGCCAGCTGAAACCGGATCGATACATCTCCAAGTCGTATAACCAAGCAAGTCAACCCCGTCTTGGTAAATGGCATCTCGCATGGCCTTGATGTGGGCCTCTAAGTAAGTAATCCGATAGTCATCTGCTACATAACCATTCTCATCCGGTTTATCCATAGCACCGAGTCCATTTTCTACGATAATACTAAACTAAAATCAAAAAGCATTATATAATAGTAATATGAAATCAACTAAAGAAGAAATCCAAGCTATCAAAACACTTTTAAGAGACTCTCGTACAGCTAAATATCATAAACGCCTTCAAATCGTTCTATTTCGTCTGATGGGTAAATCTTATAAAGAGATTATAGAGCTTTTAGACTGTAATCAAACAACGATTTGGCCAACTGTAAAAAAATATGAGGAGTTCGGACTCGATTCTCTCCTTCAAGAAACACGTGGTGGTCGTAACCATGCATATATAGAGAAAGCCTTTCTTGCCCGTCATTTGAAGGCTGCAGAGGCAGGAGAATTTGTTACAATTGATGCCTTATTTCAGGCTTATACAAAGGAGTTAGGTCCTTCCTACACACGTGATGCCTTTTATCAACTCTTGAAGTGCCATGGTTGGCGAAATATTAGGCCACGTCCAGAACATCCCAAGAAAGCAGACTCTCAAACCATTGTCGCGTCTAAAAATAAAATCTCAATTCAAGAAGACAAGAAAGCGCTTTAAAACCAGTAGGCATTTTCGTAAGGTTCGCTTGATGTACCAAGATGAGGCTGGTTTCGGTAGAATCAGTAAACTGGGATCTTGTTGGGCTCCAATGGGGAGTAGGTCCACATGTCCATAGTCACTATATACGAGAATTTTGCTATTGTTATGGAGCTGTTGATGCCCATATTGGAAGATATCATGAATCAACTTCAAGATGTTATACAAGGACTGGAGAAGGAGGTGATAAAGTCCATCGTTAATCGGAGATGGACTAGAATGCTTTTTGAAAGCATATGAGTATTATATGCAATTTCTTTATAATAAAAAGACCGGATTGCTCCGATCTTTTAAAGTTCCGCTCTATGAAAATCAAAGAATAAAGTCTACAAGTTTCATATTTGATTTTCGGCGAGAGGAATTATTTAATTGCGCGTGATTGTAACCCTTCTTCTTCCAAGAAGAGACGGAATGGTACGAGTTCTTCTGCTTCGTATTTTTCCTTGAAGGCTTTGATAGCTTCTTCTGAGTGAAGTTTTGGATCCAATTCAAGTACTTCTACTGGAAGTGGACGGTGTGGAGTGATGCGAGCATCGATTACAATAGTTTTACCTTCTTTGTTGAGTTTAACAGCTTCTGCAACAACTGCATCGATGTCTTCGATACGGTCAACTGTAAATCCTACAGCACCTTGCGCTTCAGCGATTTTCGCATAGTCAGCATTAGAGAAGTCACAACCAAACAAGTGTTTGTTTGTGTCTTCGTATTTGTCCTTGATGAAGGCATATTTACCATTTGAGAAGACAACGTTGATAACTGGAAGGTCGTATTGAACGTTTGTGATAACGTCTGGGTAGCACATGTTGAATGCACCGTCACCCATGATGTTCCATACTTGGCGATCTGGATTGTCTTTCTTAGCAGCGATACCACCAGGAAGGGCAATACCCATTGTCGCAAAGAGTGGAGATGTACGCCACATGTTCTTAGGTGTCATGTGAAGGTGACGAGTAGATGTTTGAGTAGTGTCACCTACGTCGATTGAGTAGATAGCGTCTTGATCAGCATGTTTGTTGATTGCATTGTAAACTTGATACAATTGCAATTCACCCTCAGTTTTACCTTCGAGTTTGTTCATGTAATCACGCCAGTTTTGGTTGTTCTTCACGTTTGCACGCCACCATGGAGTAGATTCAACTGGATTCACTTTGTCAAGGATTGCTTTGGCTGCTTGACCTGCATCACCAAGGATTGAAGCGTCAAGGGCGTGACGTTTACCAAGTTTGTAAGGGTCAATATCAACTTGAATGAATTTTTCAGTGTTCTTGAATGCTTCGTAAACTTCAGCAAATGGGAAGTTTGAACCAAGGAAAAGAACTGTGTCTGCTTCAAAGACCACTTCGTTGGCTGGCTTCCAACCAACACGGTAAGCAGAACCTGTCAAACCTTCATAGTTCCATTCGAAAGCTTCAAAGTTTTTACCAGTTGTGATAATTGGTGCTTTGATTTTACGTGACAATTCAGTGATCACTTCACCAGCTTTAACACCACCGTAACCAGCATAGATAACTGGACGTTCAGCATTGTTCAAGATTTCAACAGCTTTGTCGATTTCAACTTCGTTCAAAGCAGGAGCGATAAATGAACGCTCGTATGAACCTGATCCATAGTATGAGTTTTCGTCGATTTCTTGGAAACCAAAGTTTACTGGGATTTCCACAACAGCTGGACCTTTTTTAGAGACTGCAGCACGGCAAGCTTCGTCGATTACTTTTGGTAATTGCTCAGCGTAAGCTACGCGTTTGTTGTATACAGCGATACCGTTGTACATTGGGTTTTGGTTCAATTCTTGGAAAGCATCCATGTTCAATTCATTAACTGGACGTGATCCAAGGATCGCTAGGAATGGAGTGTTATCCATAGCTGCATCGTAAACACCGTTAATCAAGTGAGTCGCACCTGGACCACCTGAACCAACTGCAACCCCGATTGAGCCACCGAATTTAGCTTGCATAACCGCTGCAAGAGAACCTGTCTCTTCATGGCGAACTTGCAAGAAGCGGATATCTTTGTCTTCAGCCAAAGCGTCCATCAATGAGCTGAGTGTTCCTGATGGGATACCGTAGATTGTATCTACGCCCCATGTTTTCAATACGTTAAGCATTGCTGCAGATGCAGTAATTTTTCCTTGAGTCATAGTGATAACTCTCCTTCAATTTTTTAGACTTGGAGAATACGATTACATAGAATTGGAAACGTTCTCCAAATTTTTACTATTCCACTATATCATATTTATGTTGACTTTTCTAAAAATCTGCTCAAAACTCTCTACTTTCTATTCTAATACAGTTTTGAAAGTGCTGCCATTCCTGTTTTATAACAAAGAAATCTAGTCATTACTTTTAGTCTATTTTACTAAAGTTTAGTAAGAGTGAACTAGTCAGAACAGATACAGAACTAAAGGCCATGGCTAGACCTGCCAATTCTGGAGTGAGCGCCAGTCCAACACCAGAAAAGACTCCTGCTGCAATCGGAATTCCGACGACATTGTAGATAAAGGCCCAGAAAAGATTGAGCAGAATTCGATTAAAGGTTTTCTTACTCATGTCAAAGGCACGCACCACGCCTAGGAGGTTATTGGTTGTCAACACTAAATCTGCTGACTCGATGGCAATATCTGTTCCAGCCCCCATAGCAATTCCCACATCTGCTACACTGAGGGCAGGGGCATCATTGATACCGTCCCCAACAAAGGCTACTTTACCAGCTGATTGTAGTTTATGAATTTCATGGGCTTTTTCTTCTGGCAAGACACCTGCAATGACCTCTTCGATTCCGATCTGATCGGCAATAGCACGCGCCACACCTGCATTATCTCCTGTCAGCATGACTGTTTTAAGGCCACGCTTTTTCAACTGACTGATGGCTAGCTTGGCATTTTCCTTGGGAATATCTTGTAGTGCAAGCAAGCCTTTGATTTCATTGTCAACAGCCAAGAACACAACTGTCTTAGCTTCTTTTTCTAGTTCTTCTAGTTTATCTTGATAAGTGCTAGAAATGTTCATGCCATCCAGCATTTTAGCATTTCCAAGCAAAACTTGTTTTCCATTGATTTGCCCTGAGACACCTTTTCCGTGCAAGGCTTGGAAATTTTCAACAGTGTGAAACTCAAGTCCAGCTTCACTCGCTCGTTTCACAACGGCTTCAGCCAGTGGGTGTTGAGAAGCTTCTTCCAAGGAAGCTGCCAATCCAAGCACTTCTACTTCGTCGCCGATGATATCTGTGACCACAGGTTTCCCTTCCGTCAAAGTCCCGGTCTTATCAAAGACGATAGTTTGAACTTTCTGGATTTCCTGTAGAACCGTTCCATTTTTGAGGAGAACTCCCATCTTGGCACTGCGACCTGTCCCCACCATAAGGGCTGTCGGTGTTGCAAGTCCCAATGCACAAGGGCAGGCAATAATCAGAACTGCTACTCCATAGAGAAGCGAAGACACAAAGCTCGACCCAAGCACAACTACACTATCCCTGAGCAAGACGAACCAAACCCAAAAGGTCACAATCCCTAAAATGACAACTGCTGGGACAAAAATCCCTGAAATTTTATCCGTCAAGTCCTGAATCGGCGCACGACTTGTCTGAGCTTTCTTCACAAAATCCACAATCTGAGCCAAAACAGTCTCTGAACCGACTTTTTCTGCTCTAAAAACAAGTGTTCCACTATTATTGATGGTTGAGCCAATGACAGTATCTCCAACTGTCTTGTCCACAGGCAGACTCTCACCTGTCACCATAGACTCATCAATACTAGAGACACCTTCTACTACGACACCATCAACCGCAATCTTTTCACCGGGACGCACTCGAATCAGGTCACCTACCTTGACTTGCTCCAAGGGAACTTGAACATAGTTATCCTCACGCAAGACTTCTGCAGTTTTAGCCTGCAAGTCAAGTAATTTCTCCACAGCTTGGGAAGTATTTTTCCGCATTTTCTCCTCAAAAACGGCTCCCATAAGAACGAAGAAGAAGATAAATGCAGCACTTTCAAAGTAAACGGGGAGGCCAGCGAAGAGGGCAACTAAGCTATAGAAATAGGCCACTAGGGTTCCCAGCGCAACCAAGGTATCCATGTTGGCATTGTGCTTTTTAAAACTAGCCCAAGCACTTTGGATATAAGGACCACCTGCTACTAGCATAATCGGTGTTGTGGCTAAAAAGGTTCCCCAACGCAGGACTTGGTGACTAATTCCTCCTGTCGACATCCCAATCATGAGAATCACAAGAGGCACAGTAAAGATACTAGTAATCCAAAAACGCTGTAAAAGTGATAGAGATTTTCGAGTCTTCTCAACTACGGTATAACTCCCCTTTTGCATCTTCATGCCACAAGAAAATTCATGTTGGCCTAATTCTTGAGGAGTAAAACGAATTGTCTTCTCTTCGTCTACGCCGATTGGTTCCAAGATGCCTTCTTCCTCAAAAAGAATTTCCTTATAACAGTTTGAAGGAGTCACACGATGAAAGGTAATCTCAGCTGGAATTCCCTTTTGAAGCTGAATATGGGCTGGATGATAGCCTTTGTCTGCCGTGATACGGATTTTTTGAACACCATTTTCAAGACTTGCTTTTACAATTTCTGTCATAGTCTCCACCTACTCTACAATCATCTTGCCGTGCATCATGTTCATACCACAAGCAAAGCCAAACTCTCCAGCCTGCTCAGGCGTGATTTCCACTACATACTCTTCCCCCATTGGCAGGTTCGCATGTACACCAAAATCTGGAAAAACAATTTGATCCAGACAGGGTGAAGGATCCTTGCGGTCAAAGACAATGCGGGCTGGCACTGATTTCTTGAGAATAATCAACTCAGGCGTATAGCCTCCCATGACTTCCACTCGAATCTCTTGGTAGCCCTTTTTTTGCTGGGCCTTTTGTCCAGATTTTTCAGGCTTTTTGAAAAACCAAAACAAGATAAACGCGATAAGGGCAATACAAATAATGGTTACAATACTATTTAACATGACGTCTCCTTTACATACAATTACATTTTACTTCTGTTACAGCGCTTGATTTCTTCTCAGAAATCACAGCTTCCAAGTCTTCCAAGTCAGCCTGAGTAAAATCACATTCAGTAATCAAATCAGCCAACAAGTTCTTAATCCTACGGGAACAAACCTTGTCCTTAATATCTTGGACAAGTAAATCCCGACTTTGGTCCAAAGTTAAAAGGGCTGAATAGACAAAGGACTTGCCTTCTTTTTTCCTCGTCAGACACTCTTTCTCAACCAAACGAGCCAAAAGAGTTTGAACTGTGGACTTGGACCAGTCAAACCGCTCCGCCAGAACCCTAATCAAATCTGAACTGGTCTGCTCCCCCTGCATCCAAATAATCTTCATGACCTGCCATTCTGCATCTGAAATCTGCATCATCACACCTCCAAAATCTACATTTGTCGATTACAATTGTCAGTATACTCTTAAAATCTACAATTGTCAATTATTAAAATGCTTATTACTTCTAAAAATAAATTTTTAACTATTTAGTAAACAATTTTCAGTCAAATATTACTATATAAACAATAAAAATATGCTATACTAAAGAAAAAAGAAAACAACCACTAGGGGTGCGTAAAGCTGAGATTAACGACTGTTAGATCCCTCTGACTCAATCTAGGTAATGCTAGCTGATGGAAGTGGAAATGATAATGGGGACTAGCAGTCTTCTATTGCCTTCCTGAAACAGATTAGCTTGTTCTTAAGAATACAAACTTCAGTTGGTTGGGAGGTTTTAGATGACTTATTTACCCGTTGCTTTGACCATTGCAGGTACTGACCCTAGTGGTGGTGCTGGCATTATGGCTGACTTAAAGTCGTTCCAAGCTAGAGATGTCTATGGAATGGCTGTTGTAACCAGTCTTGTCGCTCAAAATACCAGAGGTGTTCAATTGATCGAGCACGTTTCTCCTCAAATGTTGAAAGCCCAATTGGACAGTGTCTTTTCTGATATTCCACCTCAGGCTGTAAAAACTGGGATGTTGGCAACTACCGAAATCATGGAAATCATCCAGCCCTATCTTAAAAAGCTGGATTGTCCCTATGTTTTAGATCCAGTTATGGTAGCGACTAGCGGAGATGCCTTGATCGACTCAGTTGCTAGAGACTATCTCAAAACAAACCTGCTTCCCCTTGCAACCATTATCACGCCCAATCTTCCTGAGGCAGAAGAGATTGTTGGTTTTTCAATCCATGACCCCGAAGACATGCAGCGTGCTGGTCGCCTGATTTTAAAAGAATTTGGTCCTCAGTCTGTGGTCATCAAAGGTGGCCATCTCGAAGGTGGTGCTAAAGATTTCCTCTTTACCAAGGATGATCAATTTGTCTGGGAAAGCCCACGAATTCAAACCTGTCACACCCATGGTACTGGATGTACATTTGCTGCAGTGATTACGGCTGAACTAGCCAAGGGAAAGAGCCTTTACCAGGCAGTTGATAAGGCCAAGGCCTTTATCACGAAAGCCATCCAAGACGCCCCTCAACTCGGTCATGGTTCTGGCCCAGTCAACCATACAAGTTTTAAAGATTAAGAAAAAAACTCTCTAGTTCCCACTTTAAGGGAATTAGAGAGTTTTTATACTCTTCGAAAATCTCTTCAAACTACGTCAGCTTCTATCTGAAACCTCAAGGCAGGGCTTTGAGCAACCTGCGGCTAGCTTTCTAGTTTACTCTTTGATTTTCATTGAGTATTAGTTAGGAAATAATGTCATGCAACTTTGTTAAAAAGGCTTGCGTTTTTGCCTCAATATCTTCTGCCTGCATCAAATCACGCACTACAGCTACACCAGCTATACCCGTGTCCATAAGCTGATCAATATTCTCTGATGTCAAGCCGCCAATAGCAACTACTGGAATGGCGACCGTTTGGCAAATTGTTTTCAAGGTCGATATCAGAGTAATGGGCGCATTTTCCTTGGTGGTGGTTGGGAAAATGGCTCCTGTCCCCAAGTAATCTGCACCTGATTTCTCCGCTTCCAGAGCTCTTTTAACCGTTTTAGCGGTGACACCGAGGATTTTTTCAGAACCCAAGACTTTGCGAGCTACCGAAACCGGTAATTCATCATCTCCGATATGCAGACCTGCTGCATCAACCGCAAGACAAACATCCAACCGATCATCGATTATCAAGGGTACCTGATAAGCATCTGTTATTTCCTTGACTTGTTTTGCCAGTTGATAATATTGATGGGTTGTGAGATTTTTTTCTCGCAATTGGACTATGGTAACCCCTGAACGGCAGGCCGTCTCAACTTTTGCAAGAAAGCTTTCCACGGAATCTTGATAGCTATTGGTTACCAGATATAGTCTAAGTGCTTCTCTATTCATAAACCTCTCCTTTGATGGCATCTAGCCAATTTTCATCTCTTTTTAGAAGCGAAAGCTGATTGAGTACTTGGTAACGAAATTCTTGCAATCCCATTCCTGGAACAACTATTCTCTCAGCAGCGATATTAAGATAAGAGACTGCTAAGCAAGAAGCTTCAAAACCAGTCTTTCCTTGGCTGAGAAAAACGGCTGTCAAGGCTCCAACCAAATCTCCTGTTCCTGTTATCCAGTCTAATTCTGCACAGCCATTCTCCAATACAGCGACCTGATTCTTCGAAACGATAAGGTCCTTGGGGCCTGTGACTAAGAATGACATACCTGAATAGGTCTGACACCAGTCTTTCAAGACTTGAAGTAAATCCTCCGTTTCTTGATCTTTAGCACTCGCATCGACCCCAACGCCGTGGTGTTTTAAGCCAACAAGACTTCGGATTTCCGACATATTTCCTTTAAGGACCGTAGGTCTATGGTCTAAAAGGTCTTTAACTAAGCTCTTACGAATAGAGGAAGCCGTTACGCCAACCGCATCTACTACCATTGGAAGAGAAACTTGAGCTGCATACGAGGCTGCCATGCGGATTGCTTTTTCCTTCTCAGCTGACAAATGCCCCAAATTGATGAAGAGAGCCTGACTTTGCTTAGTAAAATCAAGAACCTCACGGGGATCATCTGCCATGACAGGTTTGCATCCCAGAGCCAAAATCCCATTTGCCAGCATCTCACAAGAAATCTCATTGGTCATACAGTGAATAAGAGAACTCGTTTCCAGAGGAAAAGGATTTATCAATTCCTGCATCATTCTATCCTTTCACCAAAGAAATATCCCTGCACTTTTTTAAAGAATTCCTGCTTGATTAAAAATCGAAAAGCAATAAAGGAAATCGCTGTACCAATCAAGGTTGCTCCGAAAAATCGAGGAGTGTAGATAAACCAGCTAAGCTTAGCAGCCGATCCTGTAAAGAGTACCATAACAGGATAGGAAACAATAGAACCAATAATACCTGTTCCCACAATCTCTCCTAGAGCGGAATAATGAAATTTTCGACCATACTTATAAAAGAGACCTGCCAGGAGGGCTCCAAAAGTTGCTCCTGTAAGAGCTAAAGGTGGAATCCCTTGAGTTGTCATACGGATAAAAGCTGTCACTGTAGCCATAGCCAAGGCATAAACAGGTCCCATCATGATTCCTGCTAGAATATTGACTACACTGGACATCGGTGCCATTCCCTCAATCCGAAAGATAGGTGTAAGGACTACATCAAGGGCAATCATCATAGATAAAATGGTTAATTTGTGAACTTGTAATTGGTGCTTTCTCATGTTTATTATTCTCCTTTTTCTAAAGACTGTAAATCGCTCTTCCATGTCTGGTGTTGGTAGGCCATTTCCCAAAACTTGGCTTCCATATGAACACTGATGTGGAAGGCATCTAGCATTTTTTTCTTGTCTGTCTCATCACTTTCGCGATAGAGCTGATTGACCAGTGCTCCCTCCTCTCTGATCTGTTGCTCTAATTCATCCGTAATATAAGTTTCAATCCATTGTTGATAGAGAGGATTTGGTGATGGTTTAAGATTAAGTGATTTGCCTATATCATGGTATAACCAAGGACAAGGAAGCAAGCTTGCAAAAGCGATGGCTAAGTTCGGTTCTGCAAATTGCCTATAAATATGAGAAATGTAATGATAACAGGTTGGAGCGATTAGATGTTGCTCCATTTCCTGGTCGCTGATTTCCAATTCCTTGAAAAATTGTTGGCGAATAAATAACTCACCCTCCACTAAACCCTGAGCATTTTGTTTCAAGAGTCTTTTCATCTCTTGGTTTGAAGTCTTATCAGCCAAAAGATGATAGATTTCTGAGAAGGCCTTCAGATAGTAGGCATCCTGAATCAGGTAATAGCGGAAAATGGCAGGTTCTAAATTCCCCTCTTGTAATTGTAAAATAAAGGGATGATGAAAGGAAGCCTGCCAAGCTTTCTTGGATAATTCCATCGCAATATCTGTAAATTCCATAATAACTCCTTTATAAAAATAGACTGGTTTGAAGCAATAAAAAGAAAAGCAGGTAGATTAATTTTGTTTTTTTAGGAATATAAAAAGTCCGATAGCTATTCTTCAACTGTGCATGTTCGTCATATCCATGAGCAGACAGAGCTCTCAGGTAAAGATGGCGCCACCTAAAGACTGTCATCAGAACCTTACTGTAAATCAAGGGCGACCAAAAATGCAGTTCTTGACCACGTAATAGGCAAGCTTCTTTGAGGGACTTGATTTCTTGCTGAATGAGAGGAAAGGAATTGAATACCACAATCAAGGCATAGAACCAAGAGCGTGATAGCCCCTTTTGAGCCAAGTACAAGAGAAGCTCTTTTAGTGAAATAGAGGAAACAAAGACAAGGCCGATACAAACTGTCACAAAGGCCCTCGTTCCAAGCATGACTGCCTGTGAAGCATCTCCGTGTAACTGAACTGCCCAGTAGTTGGCAAAAGATGGTAAAATGGCAAGTATGATCATCCAAGCTAACATTTTAAATCGACGGTAATAGAGCATAAAGAGAATACAAAATGCGACTACCGAAAGATTCAGAGCAATCGAAGGAATGAAAGATGTTTCCAAGGATAAAATCAGCAAGAAGAGACTGATAATCGGTGTCTGGGTTGCTACTTTGACCATACTATCTCACCTCCCCTTGAGCATTGCTACTCTGAGATGTAAGTGGTTTGGTAATGGTCACTTCTTTCACATGACTGAGCCCCTGACTAGTCATCTCAATCCAATAATCAACCACAGAAATCAAAGGGTCTAAACGATGACTAATGAGCAGAAAACTTCTTCCTTGATTCCTCTCCTCCACAATCCACTTGCAAAAATAATGGCAGGCTCTATCATCCAAACCTGCAAAAGGTTCATCTAGCAAGATCACGGAAGCCTTACTGGTCAAGATGGTCAGGAGCTGAAGAATTTTTTGCTGACCACCACTTAATTGATAGGGACTCTTATCGACTGCCTGCTCCAAATCAAAATATCGTAAAGCTTGGAAAATTCGTTGATTTCTTTCAGAATCAGGTCCATCTAATTGAAGTTCTTCTCGCAGACTGACTCGGATAAACTGCTTCTCAGCTTCCTGAACAACACCCGTCAGGTCACGGTACAAACTCTTTTTCTTTTTCAGAACCGTCCCCTTCCAGGTAATGCGCCCCTTATACTTTTGAAATTGAAGAATGGAGCGAAAGAGGGTTGATTTCCCGACACCATTATCACCCAAGATACAGGAAATTCCTTGGTAGAATGTGAAATCCGCAATCGAAAAGAGGGAGCGCTTATTCAGCTCACAAGTCGTTCTATCCATATGGAATAGTTCTGGGCTAGAAGCAACTTTCTTTGAAGAAACCTGTGTCATCTCAGAGGTAGGGATTTGAAACACTTCCCTTAGTTGGCCATCTCTTAGCTCCACCATATGGTCGATATAGGCTTCATAGTCCGTTAAATCATGGTCACACAAAATAACTGTCTTCCCATTAGAAGCCAACTCTTTTAGAATCTCCAATATCTCTATCCTGCTCTTGCGGTCAGTCATAACCACCCGTGA
>NZ_VMLO01000082.1:0-2432 GCF_013276735.1 Streptococcus sp. 1559 | reverse complement strand
AAAAAGCCGATTATGTTAATACTAGACTAAAATCAAAAAGCATTATATAATAGTAATATGAAATCAACTAAAGAAGAAATCCAAACAATCAAAACACTTTTAAAAGACTCTCGTACAGCTAAATATCATAAACGCCTTCAAATCGTTCTATTTCGTCTGATGGGTAAATCTTATAAAGAGATTATAGAGCTTTTAGACTGTAATCAAACAACGATTTGGCCAACTGTAAAAAAATATGAGGAGTTCGGACTCGACTCTCTCCTTCAAGAAACACGTGGTTGTCGTAACCATGCACATATGACAATTGAGGAAGAGAAAGCCTTTCTTGCCCGTCATTTGAAGGCTGCAGAGGCAGGAGAATTTGTTACAATTGATGCCTTATTTCAGGCTTATACAAAGGAGTTAGATCCTTCCTACACACGTGATGCCTTTTATCAACTCTTGAAGCGCCATGGTTGGCGAAATATTAGGCCACGTCCAGAACATCCCAAGAAAGCAGACGTTCAAACCATTGTCGCGTCTAAAAATAAAATCTCAATTCAAGAAGACAAGAAAGCGCTTTAAAACCAGTAGACCTTTTCGTAAGGTTTGCTTGATGTACCAAGATGAGGCTGGTTTCGGTAGAATCAGTAAACTAGGATCTTGTTGGGCTCCAATAGGAGTAGGTCCACATGTCCATAGTCACTATATACGAGAATTTTGCTATTGTTATGGAGCTGTTGATGCCCATACAGGCGAATCATTTTTCTTAATCGCTGGTGGATGTCATACTGAGTGGATGAACGCCTTTTTAGAAGAGCTTTCACAAGCTTATTCAGATGATTATCTTTTACTCGTTATGGACAATGCCATATGGCATAATAAAAGCGCTGAATCGGTCAATCAGGCTCTAAAACTCATCTTAAAACAAGACAAGATTCTGTCCATCACGGCAGATAATGGTACAGAATTTAACCGCTTGTCTGATGTATTTTCTGAGGAACATATCTATTATGCGCACCCCTATGCCTCTTGGGAAAAGGGGAATTGATGAGAATCACAACAGGCTCATTCGGAGATGGTTACCTAAGGGAACTAAGAAAACGACTCCCAAAGAAGTCGCATTCATCTAAAATTGGATTAATAACTATCCTAAAAATGCTTGAACTACAAATCACCCAGAGAAGACTTCTTGATGGCTAACTTGAACTTGAAATTTGGCTTTTTTGAAAAAATAGGTAAAAAGTTTAAAAACTCGAAGAAAACTCTTGACAAATCCTGCAAATATTTATATAATCTATGGTAGTAAGGTAGTCTTACGAAAAAATATTTTAAAGAAAAACAAAGGAGATAAAACGATGAAAAAAGTTTTATTGACAAGCGCAGTCGCTCTTGCAGCATTTGGTGCTGTACAAGCTGTTTCAGCTGATACAGCAACTTTTAGTGAGGCTAATGTTCAAACATTGCCAAATGCTAAACCTGCAGCTGATGAGAGAACAGAACCAAGTGCAGAAGTTTCTAAACTCTTTAAAGAAGCAGCAGAATCAGCAGAAGCAGCAGCTAAACGTGGAGAAGAAGCAAGTGGTAAAGTTAATACTACTGAAAATGGTGATTTGACTATTGATGATATTAAGTCTCACCTTGCATCTCAACAATCTCAACAATCTAATAAACAAAGAGTTGTTACCGATAGATATGTTAAGGTTTATGATAAAGAAGGTAATGAACTGAAACTTGATGGTAAAGCAGTTGAGATTAAGTATGAAAAATCAGCTAATAGTACTGTTGAAGTTAAAACTAAACGTGGAACATATAAATTAACAGTTCGAGTACAAAATGGTAAAGCAACCCTTTTGAAAACTCCTCAATTAGTAGCTTCTGCTGAAACACCTGCTCAAAAAGCTGAATGGATTAAATCAGGTTCTCGCTGGTGGTACAAACACGCTGATGGTTCTTACACAACTAATGGTTGGGAAAAAATCAATGGCACTTGGTACTATTTCGACCAAGCTGGTTGGATGACAACTGGTTGGGTTAAAGACAATGGTACTTGGTACTACCTAAACGACAACGGTTCAATGGCAACTGGTTGGGTTAAAGATAACGGTACTTGGTACTACTTGAAATCATCAGGTGCAATGGCAACTGGTTGGTATCAAGTTGGTGGTAAATGGTACTACTCATACGCGTCAGGAGCTCTTGCAGTTAATACAACTGTAGATGGTTATAAAGTAAACCACAACGGTGAGTGGGTTAAATAATCCAAGATAATTTAAAACTAGGAGAGTTCTCTCCTAGTTTTTTTGCTCTTTGTTAGCTATAGGGGTAGAGTTTTTGGCATTTTCCTTGCAACTCCGTCTATTGGTTAGAAGAAAATAAAAAGTGAACAAGACGATATTTCAGTCGTAACCGCCTAATAACGAAGTATATTGAAAAATCTCCAGCCTAGAGAA
>NZ_VMLO01000081.1:0-12836 GCF_013276735.1 Streptococcus sp. 1559 | reverse complement strand
TCTCGTGATTTACGCATATAGGTTACGACTACCTTTTTGGACTTTAGAGTTTCTGGCCCCCTTATCCGCTATATACGCCTTACTATCACCTTCCTGTTCGTAGAGCCACGATTTCGCTATCCCTTCCTCTAACGATTCTTATTTCCAGTGTCAGACTTAAAACGGTCTATCTCCAGACCGTTTTAATCCGCTACCTCACGATAGTCAGGCTTAGGAATCGCTATTGGGTTCACCGGTAGCAGGTGCCCACCGAGGACTTACACCTCAGATGCACGACATGCCCGTCGTACCAAAAAATACTTTGATCCACAATGGAATCAAAGCATTTTAAAAATCTCCCCATACATAAGCGCAGAAACTGCGGTTCCTCTGTACTTGGTTTCTTCTCTCTTGATAAAACGAGCCAAATTGAGCAACTCAGGTGCCGGATGTTTGGGATTCTTGAGCAATTCACGATTGACCAGACCTGAGAGACGAACTGCCAGCAATTGCTCATTTGTAGTAGGCAGTTTTTTAGCAGTCTCTAGGAGAGCAGCAACTAAATCTTCACTCAAATCATGTCGAGCATGATTGTAAAGATCTTTTACAAGGCTTTCTAGGTTTGGTTCTACCATCCCTACCACCTCCTTATGTTTAATAATTTTTAATCAAATCAACTGTTGAACGATCCAATTTCTTCACCAAGGCTTGTAAGAAGGCTTGCGCTTCTAGGAAGTCATCCATTGCATAAAGTGTTTGGTGAGAATGGATATAACGAGCACAGACTCCGATTGTTGTTGATGGGACACCACCATTTTTCAGATGTGCTGCGCCAGCGTCTGTTCCGCCTTTACCACAGTAGTATTGGTACTTGATACCAGCTTCTTCAGCTGTTGTCAAAAGGAAATCCTTCATTCCTGGGAGAAGCAAGTGACCTGGATCGTAGAAACGAATCAAGGTTCCATCTCCAATCCTGCCTTGACCGCCATAAACATCACCAGCAGGTGAGCAGTCAACTGCTAGGAAAACTTCTGGGTCAAACTTGGTTGTGGAAGTATGCGCACCACGGAGACCAACCTCTTCTTGGACGTTAGAACCCAGATAGAGTTCATTGCCAAGTTTCTGACCTGACAGAGCTTCCGCCAACTCGCTAACCATAAGAACACCGTAGCGGTTGTCCCAAGCTTTTGAGATGATATTTTTTTCATTGGCTGTCAAGATTGCAGAGCTATCTGGTACGATGGTATCACCAGGACGGATTCCAAAACTTTCTGCCTCAGCCTTATCCGCAAAACCGCCATCAAAGACGATATCGGCAATGGCTGGCATGGTTGGTCCCCCCTTTCCACGAGTCAAATGCGGCGGAACAGAACCTGAAATCACAGGAATTTCACGACCGTCACGAGTCAGAAGTTTGAAACGTTGGCTGCTGACTACCATGGGGTTCCAGCCACCGATTTCTACGACACGGAAGGTACCATCTGGCTTGATTTCGCTGACCATAAAACCAACTTCATCCATGTGAGAAGCGACCAAGACGCGCGGCGCATCCGCTGCTTCTGAATGTTTAATACCAAAAATACCACCCAAGCCATCTGTCACCACTTCATCCACATGCGGTGTCAATTTTTCACGAAGATAAGCACGGACAGGCGCCTCATGACCTGAGATAGCAGCAAGTTCTGTTACTTCTTTAATTTTTGAAAATAATGTTGTCATTTCAGTTCCTTCTTTCTTTCATCCATTTTACCACTTTTTAGAGGAGAAGGATAGTGGGAAGGTGGATAGTTTCTTACTCAGTTTTCCTATAAAAAAGAGAGACAGATATTCTTTCAGGAATTTTTCTTTCTTTTTTACATTAAATTGTCAGAAATTTTATTGACAGATTAGAAAAAACATGTTACAGTAATATCCGCAGGTATCTTTCGATACCAAATCTACATGAAAGGACGGGGTATGAAACTTTCTCATTATTTAATTGGCTTACTTCTGCTCCTAGTCTTTCTCTCTATTAGCATTGGAACCAGTGATTTTTCATGGGGAAAACTCTTTGCTTTCGACCAGCAGACCTGGCTACTATTTCAGGAGTCCCGTCTTCCAAGAACCATCAGTATTCTCCTTGCGGCCTCTAGTATGAGTATGGCAGGCCTTCTCATGCAGACCATCACTCAAAATCAGTTTGCTGCTCCGAGTACAGTTGGAACCACTGAAGCCGCCAAACTGGGAATGGTATTGAGCCTCTTTATCTTTCCGTCTGCGAGTCTAACCCAAAAGATGCTCTTCGCTTTTGTTTCATCCATCATATTTACCCTCTTCTTCCTAGCCTTTATGACCATTTTTACTGTAAAGGAAAGGTGGATGTTGCCTCTGATTGGAATCATCTATAGTGGGATTATCGACTCAGTCACAGAAGTTATCGCCTATCGTTTCAATCTGGTTCAGAGTATGAGTGCTTGGACCCAAGGATCCTTCTCCATGATTCAGACTCATCAGTATGAGTGGCTCTTCTTAGGCCTCATCATCCTGATAGCCGTTTGGAAATTATCCCAAACCTTCACTATCATGAATCTAGGGAAAGAAACCAGCGAGAGTTTGGGGATTTCCTACTCCCTACTTGAAAAACTGGCCCTCTTTCTGGTGGCACTAACGACTAGTGTCACCATGATTACCGTGGGTGGCTTGCCATTTCTCGGGGTCATCGTTCCCAATCTTGTTCGCAAGCGCTATGGAGATAATCTAAGCCAGACCAAACTCATCGTCGCACTAGTCGGTGCCAATCTAGTTCTGGCCTGCGACATCCTATCCCGAGTTCTGATTCGGCCCTATGAGCTGTCTGTCAGTCTTCTACTAGGAATCATTGGTAGCCTCGTCTTTATCCTACTTCTCTGGAGAGGGGGACGAAAAGATGCAGTTTAAAAGCAAACATACCAAACTCTTCTGCCTTCTCATTATTCTGGCCATTGGAGCTTGTCTCCTCTATTTTTGGCCCATCACCCACCTGTCTGCCTTTGCCTGGAAGCTACGTTCCCAAAAAATTGTCGTTTATCTCTTGGTAGCTATCGCGACTGGGATTTCGACCATTAGTTTTCAAACCCTGACGGAAAATCGTTTCCTGACGCCAAGTATTTTGGGAATCGAATCCTTCTACGTCCTACTACAAACCCTACTACTGGTTTTTGAAAGTAAGTTTCTTCAACTCGGGAAGTCTCCCATTTTAGAATTCCTAGTCTTACTTCTACTTCAATCCCTCTTCTTTCTCGCCTTGCAAGGCTACTTGAAGACACTGATGAAGCAAGACCTTGTCTTCATTCTGTTGATCTGTCTAGCCCTCGGAAGTCTCTTTCGAAATATCAGTACCTTCCTTCAGGTCCTGATGGATCCAAACGAATACGATAAACTGCAGAATAGTCTCTTTGCCTCCTTTCAACATCTCAACACTTCCATCCTAGCCATTGGTTCTCTGATTATCCTTGCTTTGACAATCTTTTTCTTTCAAAAAGCAGTCATTCTGGATGTCTTGCACCTGCAAAGAGAAACAGCTCAGGTATTGGGACTCGATGTTGAAAAAGAACAGAAAGAACTCCTCTGGGGTATCGTACTTTTGACCTCAACAGCAACTGCCCTGGTAGGACCTATGGCCTTCTTCGGCTTTATGCTAGCCAACCTCACTTACCTAATTGTCAAAGACTATCGGCACAAGTTGCTCTTTATCGTGGCCATTCTGGTCGGATTTATCAGTTTGACCTTGGGGCAGGCCTTGATTGAACGAGTCTTTGCGCTGGAAATTCGCATCAGTATGATCATCGAGAGTGTGGGTGGCTTCTTATTCTTTATCTTACTTTATAGGAGGGCGCGTCGGTGAAACTGGAAAACATTGACAAATCCATTCAAAAACAGGATATTTTGCAAGGCATTTCGCTTGAAGTCAGTCCTCAGAAACTGACAGCCTTCATTGGTCCAAATGGTGCTGGAAAATCGACTCTCCTCTCCATCATGAGCAGACTGACCAAGAAAGATCAGGGAATTCTCAGTATCAAAGGTCGTGAAATCGAGAGTTGGAATTCGCAAGAACTAGCCCAAGAACTGACCATCCTAAAGCAGAAGATCAATTACCAGGCAAAATTAACCGTTGAAGAACTGGTCAGCTTTGGACGTTTTCCCTACAGCCGAGGACGCCTGAGAGAAGAAGACTGGGAAAAAATTCGAGAAACTCTGAACTATCTGGAACTGATAAACTTAAAAGACCGCTACATCGATAGTCTGTCTGGCGGCCAGCTCCAACGTGTCTTTATCGCTATGGTACTGGCCCAGGATACGGACTTTATCTTGCTGGACGAACCACTCAACAATCTCGATATCAAGCAAAGCGTCAGCATGATGCAGATTCTTCGGCGACTGGTGGAGGAACTCGGCAAGACCATTATCATCGTCCTCCACGATATTAACATGGCCAGCCAGTATGCGGATGAAATTATCGCCTTCAAGGACGGTCAAGTCTTTAGCAAGGGAAGAACCAATCAAATCATGCAGGCTGACCTGCTCAGTCAACTCTATGAGATTCCTATCACGCTAGCTGATATCAATGGCAAAAAGATCTGTATCTATAGCTAGTAACATAGAAGCTCAAGTTAGAGAACCTTCGGTCTCTTAGTCAATAAGACCAAGAGACTCCCTAAATCGTTATCACATTTTAAAAAGGAGAAATCATGAAAACATCCCTTAAACTTTATTTCACTGCCCTAGTGGCCAGCTTCTTGCTTCTACTTGGTGCATGCAGTACAAATACAAACTCAAGCACTAGTCAGTCGGAAACAAGCAACTCTGCTCCAACAGAGATAACCATTAAAAGTTCACTAGACGAAGTCAAACTTTCCAAAGTTCCTGAAAAGATTGTGACCTTTGACCTCGGCGCTGCGGATACTATTCGTGCTCTAGGATTTGAAAAAAATATCGTTGGAATGCCTACAAAAACAGTACCAACCTATCTCAAAGACCTAGCTGGAAAAGTTAAAAATGTTGGTTCTATGAGAGAACCTGATTTAGAAGCTATCGCCGCCCTTGAGCCTGATTTGATTATTGCTTCCCTACGTACACAAAAATTCGTAGACAAATTCAAAGAAATCGCCCCAACAGTTCTCTTCCAAGCAAGCAAGGACGACTACTGGACTTCTACCAAGACTAATATCGAATCCCTAGCAAGCGCCTTTGGTGAAACTAGTACACAGAAAGCCAAGGAAGAATTGGACAAGCTAGACAAGAGCATCCAAGAAGTCGCTACTAAAAATGAAAGCTCTGACAAAAAAGCCCTTGCCATCCTCCTCAATGAAGGAAAAATGGCTGCCTTTGGTGCCCAATCTCGTTTCTCTTTCTTGTACCAAACCTTGAAATTCAAGCCAACTGATACTCAATTTGAAGATTCTCGCCACGGACAAGAAGTCAGCTTTGAAAGTGTCAAAGAAATCAATCCTGACATCCTCTTTGTCATCAACCGTACTCTTGCCATCGGTGGGGACAACTCTAGCAACGACGGTGTCCTAGAAAATGCCCTTATCGCTGAAACACCTGCCGCTAAAAATGGTAAGATTATCCAACTAACACCAGACCTCTGGTATCTAAGTGGAGGAGGTCTTGAATCAACAAAACTCATGATTGAAGACACACAAAAAGCTTTGAAATAAGCCACTTCAAACTCAATTTAATACTCAATGAANNTTGAGGTTGCAGATAGAAGCTGACGTGGTTTGAAGAGATTTTCGAAGAGTATAAAATTTTGACATTCTAAAACGCATCCTATCAAGTTCACTCAAACCTGATAGGATGCGTTTTTATCATTTTGAAATCTATTTACCTCACCTCATTCCCCTTCTTGATTCCGTTTGAGGGAAAAGTGGTCTGGGACGGAGTCCTTACCTGTTTTCGACCAGGGATGGCAACGTAAAATCCGAGCCAAGCCCATCAAAACACCCTTGAAGCCATGTTTTTCAATAGCCTGAATCATGTAGTTGGAACAAGTCGGCTCAAAGCGACAAGAGGGTGGAAAGGCTGGTGAGATAAACCGTTGGTAAAAGCGCACAGGCGCTATTAAAATTCGTTTCATTATTTCTTGGTTACAGCCATGGTGTGTAGTTGGCTGATTTCTTTTTTATTAAGACGACGGGATTCTCCTGGACGAAGTCCTGTCAAGTCTAGATGTCCAAAACGGGTCCGTGACAACTTATCTACTTGGAGACCGACAGCTTCAAACATCTTTTTAACCTGGTGGTTACGCCCTTCATGGATAGTCAACTGCACCACAGAGCGGTTTTTGACTGGGTCCACTTTGAGAATCTCATAGACAGCCGGTTTGGTTTTCTTACCATCAATCTCAAGTCCACGGGTCAAGGGGCGGAGATTATCCTTATTGGCCACACCTTTAACACGCGCGACATAAACCTTGTCAATCTCATTACGAGGGTGAATCATCTCATCCGTAAAATCCCCATCATTAGTCAAAATCAAAACTCCTGATGTATCCCAGTCCAAACGACCTACAGGGTAGATGCGCTCTTTCACGTTGGGCAAGAGGTCGACAACCGTCTTGCGGCCCTTGTCATCTATCACACTGGAAATGACACCGCGTGGTTTGTTAAGCAGATAATAGACCTTTTCTTCGTTGTAGATAGGTTGGCCTTCAACTTCAACCTTATCGCCTGACTTGATAGTGGTTGCTAGTTCACGTACCACTTGGCCGTTAACCGTCACCAAACCTTGCTTGATCAGCTCTTCTGCTTTTCTCCTACTGGCCACACCTGCGTGGGCAATATACTTATTGATTCTCATCTTCTTCTATCCTTTCACCAAATAATTGGCTTTCTTGGGCTTGAATCTCAAGCTCATCAATCACTGGTAATTCTTCCAAATGGTTAATTCCCATGTAATCTAGGAAATAATCTGTAGTCACATAGAGGTTGGGGCGACCCAACACTTCTTTTTTCCCGTCTTCTCGTATCAAGTCAAAGGCCTGCAACTTTGCCAAGGCCCCACTCGAGTTGACCCCACGGATGGCATCAATCTCTATCCGTGTGATGGGCTGTTTGTAAGCAATGATGGACAAGGTTTCAAGGGCAGCCCGAGATAAACTCTGGTTGATAGGTGCCTTAGAGTATTCCTTCAAAATCTCTGCAAATTGAGGCTTGGTCACCAATCTATAAGCGCCCCCTGTCTCAATTAGAGCCAAACTGGAATCTGGGGCCTTTTCATACTTCTGGGCTAATTTTTCTAAACTCTGTTGGATGCCTGTCGGTGGCAGAGAGAGGAGTTCAGCTAACTGGTGGACTCTAATCCCATCTTCACCCGCTACAAACAAGAGCGCTTCTATTTTTGCTAAAGTACTCATCTTTCCTCTCTATCAAGTCTAGCTTTGGGCCACTTGACTTTCTTCCTTCTTTTCCATGAGATAAATATCTCCGAAACTCTCCTCTTGTACGAGGGTTAGCTCCTGGGTTTTGATTAACTCTAGGGTTGCCAAAAAGAGGGTGATGACCTCTTGGAGATTCTGGGCTTCCTTAAACAAATCCTGCAAGCGCAATTGATCTCGTCCAGCCAAGGACTCTTTCACGATAATCATCATGTCCTCAATCTTATACTCATCCCTCAAGATAGTCGTGTGGTTCTGTGCAAACTCCTCTTTTTTCTTGGCTAGGATATTTGAAAAAGCCAAAAAGAGATCAATGGTCGTCTTGTCATGCACAAGCTCCGCATCTTCGTATATCAACTCTGTCGGCGCTTTGGAATAGTGCTGGGCCCGTTCTTGGTGTTTGGCTTCCAAGTGCTCCCCCAAGAGCTTGAACTTGCGGTATTCTTCAATTTGAGAGAGAAGATCCTGCTCCAGGTCATCTTCCAAATCTGTCACTTCCGCTACCTTTGGCAAGAGCTTGCGGCTCTTAATCAACATGAGCTGACTGGCCATAACCATGTACTCACCCGTCACTTCCAGACGCATGGCCTGCAGGGTTGAGACATAGGCTAGATACTGTTCGATAACTTCCGTAATGGGCACATCGTAGATATCCATCTGATACTTAGAAACCAGGTGCAAGAGCAAGTCCAGGGGCCCTTCAAAATCTTTTAATTTAATATCCATTATCTATATTTTTCTAAGGTCAGGACTGTTTTTAATCCTAATTTTTTTGCAATTTCGTACAAATCGACCTTGTTTTCTATTTGTCTTAGAATAAACTGTTCACGTAAGACTTGAGCTGATAAGGTTGAGAAACCTTTCTCCTTGACAAAAGCTTCTAACTGACGAAAGGCCCACTGACGAGAATAGGCTTTCCCTCCCCTTTCAAAGAGATATATCTGGCCCATCAAGGGTTCCAACTCCGAAAGCAAGGTCGTGGGAATGCTGACAATCCTCTGTTGGGAAGCCTTGCTGATTCGCAACACCTGAAAATCCAGATTGATGTCCGCAACCTTGATGGCTAAAATCTCACTGGGCAAGAGCCCCATTTCTAGGATTAAGAGCGCTAGCAAGCGTCCCTCTGGATGGTCGCTTTCCTGCCAAAAAGAGTCTAGGTATAGAATCTCTGGCTTTTCCGTCTTCTTTTCAGCTTGTTTGGCTAATTCCAAGCGGTAAAAGCTGTCCACCTCTCCTTTTTGATAGAGAAAGTATAGAAATTGGTTACAGGCCGAAATCTTTCGCTTCTGGGCGCTGATTTTTAGATTGGCTAGCTGGGCTTGGTAAATCTTGAGACTGGTCTCAGAAATCCGCTCACCTACCATGTCTAAAAATTGCTCCAAATCATACTTATAGGACTGCTTGGAATTGACAGACAAGCCCTGCTTTTCCTCTAAAAAGGCTGAAATCCTGTCTCTCATTGGCATCGAATCTCATATTCCTTACTAAAGTCATGCAAGAGGGCATTAACGGCCTTGAGGATGGACTTGCGCGTAATAATCCCTTGGAAAATACCCTCTGCATCCACAACCGGTAAGAAGGACTCATCTACTAGCTTGTGCAAGACCTCCGTAATGGTGAAATCAGGCGAAACAACCGCTACGTCCGTTTTTGTCATATGAACGATATCCGTATCCGCCATGATTTCTTGGCTCAAGTCATGCTCCATCTGATAAGCCATAATATCTCTGAGTCCAATCGTCCCAACAAACTGTTTTTCATCTGTCACAACAGGAACACGGGTATAGGTCATCTGACTGAGCAAGAGGGTCGCATGATCCGCATTGTGGGTATCAATCAACACAGCTAGATTTTTAGCAGGGGTCAAAAAAGTTTCCTCCTGCCCCAACAAGAAAGTCTCAAACTCCTTGGCAATCATCGGCTAAACTCCTTGGACAAACCTGGATACACCTCGTGATCTCGTGTCAAAAAGTCCACTTTGAAGTAACTATCATCAATCTCCACACGAGCATAGAGACATTCTCTGATGGTACCTCGTGGTTGACTGATAGAACCTGGATTTAGAAAGAGGATCTTGCCTTCCAACCAAGCACTTGGCACATGCAAGTGACCATAGAGGCAGATAGCGGCCTCTTCCTCCTGAGCCCAGTAGTCCAACTTTTGAAAGTTGAAATTGATGTCAAACAAGTGACCATGAGTTTGGATAATCTTGGTCGAACCAAGCTCAGTCACCAGACGTTCTGGGTAGCCGGCGTAGAAGTCCATGTTCCCTTTAACAACGCGGATGCCCTCCCAAAGTGGAGAATCCGGACGTAGTTCAGAATCGCCGTTATGAAAAACGGCATCGACTTTGCCCACATAGCGATCACGGACTTCTTCCACAATCAAGCTATCGCCATGGGAATCGCTCATTACAATGATGGTTTGCTTTGCCATGATGGAAATACCTCCAAAAGTTTCTTAACGGCTAAGGCACGGTGAGATTGACTATTTTTTTCTTCCAGGGTTAATTCAGCTGATGACTCACCTGTTTCTCCTACAAGGAAGAGGGGATCATAGCCAAAGCCATTTTCACCCTTAGGTTCAAAGTTAATATAACCTGACCAGTCTGCTTCAACAACTAAACTTTCCTTATTTGGGCTGGCTACGACTAGGGTTGTGTGGAACTGAGCCGAGCGGTCCTTGAGTTCAAAGACCATGGCCAATTCGTGCAAGAGTTTGGCATTATTTTCACGGTCAGTTGCTCCCACACCTGCGAAACGAGCTGACCAGACGCCTGGTAAGCCACCAAGGACATCGACTTTGAGACCAGAATCATCTGCCAAAACCATCTTGCCCGTTAATTGAGAAATGGTTTCTGCCTTGAGACGGGCATTTTCTTCGAAGGTCATGCCTGTTTCAGCTACTTCAGGCAGGTCAGGATAGTCATTAAGATTTTCCACATCGTAGCCTAACTTATCAAAGATAGCTCGGAACTCTTTGGTCTTGCCTTCGTTACGAGTCGCAATCAATAAGGTTTCTCTGACCTTGTTTGTCTCAAAGAATGCTTCTACATCAACACCTTCTTTAGGCAATTCTACATGCAGGAGTTGCCCATTTTCAACTAAGAGAAACCCCCCCTGACGTTGAATGACTTCTACATTTCGTCCCATTTCTTGGTTGAGGATATCTACCACAAAAGACAATAAACGGTAGAGAGAACCATAGCGTAAAACAGTAACAGAAACAGGAAAACCTCGATCCTCATCTCGAAATCTTTGGGCAAACTCCAATAGAGGAAAATCCAAGTCATCATCCGTCAACGTCCGGACGCCACCAAAAATACCATAGGACCCGACATACCAGTCCTGTTCATCCTTATATTCATAAATTTTATTTGTCATAATTCTACATGCTCCACATGAATCTCTTTTTCCAGCCATTCTTCACCAATTTGTGCAAAACTTTGGCTGCTGGCTGTTGTGTAAAAACGGTGATTAAGTGGTCCAGCATCGCGACCACGATTGATTTCAAAATAATTAAGTAAGACTGAGATGTCCCGTACGCACTCTGCTCCACTATCGATGAGCTGAACCTTTGGTCCCATGACATTTTGAATAATAGGTCTGAGCAATGGATAATGGGTACAACCCAAAATCAGGCTATCCACCTTTCCAACCAAGGGACGCAGGGTTTCATAGACCACTTTCTTGGTAACACTGGTTGACAGGGCGCCAGACTCGACCAAGGGGGCAAACTTGGGACAGGCCAAACTCTCCACCTGTAAGTCTGGAGCCAGATCATGAATTTTCTGACGATAGATATCTGATTGTACCGTCATGGGCGTTCCAATCACACCTATTTTCCCACCTTGACTGGACTTGATAGCTGCCGAAGCTCCTGGCAAAATAACACCTAGGACAGGAATATCTAGTTGAGCCTTGATTTCTTCCCAGACGACCGCAGTCGCAGTATTACAAGCAATGACAATCATTTTGACATCCTTGGTCAAAAGAAAGTTGACCAACTGCCAAGTATATTCACGAATTTGCTCAGCAGGACGGGGACCATAGGGAGCCCGTGCCGAATCTCCAATATAGACGATTTCTTCATGGGGAAGCTGGCGCATGAGCTCGCGCACAACGGTCAAGCCCCCGACACCCGAATCCAAAAAACCAATTGGGCGATTATCCATACAGTCTTCTTTCTAGTCTTTTTTCTGATTGATAGTTCATTATGATTACCGTTCCTTATGAACTGAATAATGACAGCCTAATCAATAACTATCTCTCTTAATCATAATCAAATATCAATAGAATGCAAGGAAAAAGTCTCATCCCTAAACCCTTAGCCAACATAGTGAGAAGTCTGGAACTTTCATCCCAGACTTTTCCTTATCTATTTTTTCTTTTTATTGTTAGCAAGGGCTGCCTTTTGTTGGCGAATGATTTGGTGGTAAACTTGTTGTACCTTGGCTTCGCTTGGTTTTTGACCATTTGCACTCAAAAGAGTACGAACTGCTTCAGCATTCAAACGTGGGTTGTCAGCGAATTCCTTTTCGATTTGCTTACGAACCAAGTACATTCCTCCAATAGCTCCTCCTAAAAAAGCTAGCACAATCAATACAATTGCTAAAAGTAAATCCATCATTTTTCTCCTGTTTCTTTTTGAGTCCCTTTCATTATACCACAAACTAGTCACCCTGACTAGTTTGTTTTACGCTATCAGGGATGGAATGTAATTCGAATGTGAGAATGTCTTTAGTAAATCGAACGTGAAAATGTCCCATTTGATAAAATAGTCGTATGAAAAGTATCCAACTGAATATGAATGAAACGAAAAAATATCTTGTGATAAAAGCTATAGACCAAGGAAAGAAAACAAAGAATCGAGCCTGTGTCGAACTGAATCTTTCTGAAAGACAAATCAATCGTCTGCTACTAGCCTATCAACAGAAAGGAAAAGAAGCCTTCAGACACGGAAACAGAAATCGAAAACCAAAACATGCAATCCCTGATGAAATCAAAGAACGTGTCCTAAAGAAATACCTCTCCTATGAAACATATAAACCAAATGTCCTTCATTTCTGTGAATTACTAGCTGAAGAAGAGGGAATTCAGCTCTCTGATACAACTGTTAGAAAAATACTCTATAAGGAAAACATCCTCTCTCCCAAGTCTCACAGAAAGACAAAGAAGAGACTAAGAAAACAAGCTAAACTGAACCGCAATCATCCCCTAGACAATCCAATCTTACCGTCCGCTAAAGATTTCCTGGAAGACACTAAAAAGCTACATCCTAGTAGACCCAGAAAGAAATTTGCTGGAGAACTCATCCAAATGGAGGCTAGCCCTCATGCCTGGTTTGGAGCAGAAACCTCTAACTTACACTTAGCCATTGATGATGCTTCCGGCAATATCCTAGGGGCTTATTTTGATAAAAAAGAGAACTTGAATGCTTACTATCATGTCCTTGAACAAAT
>NZ_VMLO01000080.1:0-20235 GCF_013276735.1 Streptococcus sp. 1559 | reverse complement strand
GTTTTAAATACCATATCATTAAATCGAAAATATATCAGATCGAATCTAGACAAGTAGATTGCGATTGCTAAAACATTTGTAGAAATTCATTTGACTTTTCTAATCAATTTGTGCATATCTTATTTCATACTCAATGAAAATCAAAGAGCAAACTAGGAAGCTAGCCGCAGGTTGCTCAAAGCACTGCTTTGAGGTTGTAGATAGAACTGACGAAGTCAGCTCAAAACATGGTTTTGAGGTTGTAGATGAAACTGACGAAGTCAGTAACCATACCTACGGTAAGGCGACGCTGACGTGGTTTGAAGAGATTTTCGAAGAGTATTACCTTCAAGAAACTCCATTGATGCCCCACCACCGCGTCACAAATACCTACACTGACACAAAAAGGTGACATAGCCACCTTTTTGGGCTCTATAATATTTGTAGTGGGTAAATCCCCTATGGATATCATTAATAAGGATACATACAAGGAACTCATCGCCAAACTGGACTATGAAGCTCCATCTTGCCCTGAGTGCGGAAGTCAAATGAAGAAATATGACTTTCAAAAACCGTCGAAAATTCCTTACCTCGAAACGACTGGTATGCCTACTAGAATTCTCCTTAGAAAGCGTCGATTCAAGTGCTATCACTGTTCAAAAATGATGGTCGCTGAAACTTCTATCGTCAAGAAAAATCACCAAATTCCTCGTATTATCAACCAAAAAATTGCGCAAAAGTTGATTGAAAAGACTTCTATGACCGATATTGCTCATCAGCTGGCCATTTCAACTTCAACTGTCATTCGAAAGCTCAATGACTTCCACTTTGAGTGTAATGTTAGAAATCTGCCTGAGATTATGTCTTGGGACGTTGAAACAGTCCGGGGAGTGACTGTTTCAATCGGGAGATGGAGATGAGCTTCATTACGCAAGATTTTAACAATCTCAATATCATCACTGTTCTTGAGGGAAGAACACAAGCTATCATTCGTAATCACTTTCTTAAGTATGATAGAGCTGTCCGATGTCGCGTCAAAATTATTACTATGGATATGTTTAGTCCTTATTATGCCTTGGCTAAACAGATTCGCTTTCAAATTTCTAGGCTCAGGCTGAAACAGTCTCCCAGACTGTTTCACTCCCGAATGCTAAAATCGTTCTAGATCGCTTTCATATTGTACAACATCTTAGCCGTGCTATGAGTCGTGTGCGTGTCCAAATCATGAACCAATTCGATAGAAAATCTCATGAATACAAGGCTATCAAGCGCTACTGGAAGCTCATTCAACAGGATAGTCGTAAATTGAGTGATAAACGTTTTTATCGCCCTACTTTTCGTATTCACTTGACCAATAAAGAGATTCTTGACAAGCTTTTGAGCTATTCAGAAGACTTGAAACACCACTATAATCTCTATCGGCTCTTACTTTTTCACTTCCAGAATAAAGAGCCTGACAAATTTTTCGGACTCATTGAGGACAATCTAAAGCAGGTTCATCCTCTTTTTCAGACTGTTTTTAAAACCTTCCTCAAGGATAAAGAAAAGATTGTTAACGCCCTTCAACTACACTATTCTAACGCCAAACTGGAAGCGACCAATAATCTCATCAAACTTATCAAGCGCAATGCCTTTGGTTTTCGAAACTTTGAAAACTTCAAAAAACGGATTTTTATCGTTCTGAATATCAAAAAAGAAAGGACAAAATTTGTCCTTTCTCGAGCTTAGCTGACTTCAACCCACTACAGTTGACAAAGAGCCCAAAAAAGCCTATCACACAAGCTCTAAAGCTGGATATGATAGGTTTTTATATTTTTCTTAACGTACTGTGCGGATACGCATTGTATTTGTACGAACAGCTTCTCCTACTGGTACACCAGCAACGATAACGATATCATCGCCTGACTCAACGAGACCTGCTTCTACCGCTTTACGTTCAGCGATTTCGAACATATCGTCAGTTGAAGATGGAGCATCTGTCAACATTGGGATAACACCCCAGTTCAACATCAATCCACGTTCTGTCAATTCATCAAATGTCAATGCTAAGATGTCAGCATTTGGACGGTATTTAGAAATCAAACGTGCAGTATGACCTGTCTTAGTAAGAGTTACAACCAATTTGATATCCATTGAGTTAGTAGCATCTTTAACAGCTGAAGCCATTACTTCTGTCTTAGAGTTACGTTCAAATGAATCTGAATCCAAACGTCCGTATTCATTAAGAAGAGTTTGAGCGTTCTTGTCTATTGTAGCCATTGTAGTTACTGACTCGAGTGGGTATTTACCGTTTGCAGACTCGCCTGACAGCATTGTAGCGTCAGTTCCGTCGATAACAGCGTTGAATACGTCTGATACTTCTGAACGAGTTGCACGTGGTTTTTCAGTCATTGTTTCAAGCATGTTTGTTGCAGTGATAACAACTTTACCTGCAGCATTGACTTTCTTGATAATCATTTTTTGGTAAACTGGAACCATTTCGAATGGTACTTCGATACCCATATCACCACGAGCGATCATGATACCATCAGCTGCTTCGATGATTTCATCCAAGTTATCGATACCTTGTTGATTTTCGATTTTAGCGAACAATTGAACATGCCCGTTTCCAGTTTCTTCACAGATTGCACGAACTTCGTTCACGTCTTTTGCAGTACGTACGAATGAAATCGCAATAAAGTTGATACCTTGTTCAAGACCAAAGCGGATATCGTCGTTATCACGTTCAGCAAGGGCTGGGAAAGGAATTTTAGTGTTAGGAATATTCACACCTTTTTGTTTAGCGATGATACCATCGTTTTCAACTTCCACTTCAAATTCACGAGTTGCGTCATCTTTAGCAACCACACGAAGACCAAGTTTACCGTCGTCAACCAACACTTGACGACCAACTTCAACATCATCATAGATATCCAGAGCACCAGCAACGTTCAATGCAATCACTTCACGAGTTGATTTGATTCCTTGTTTAGTTGCAACACGGATTTTCTCACCAGTTTTGTATGAATACTCTTTAGCTTCACCTTCGAACAATTCTGTACGGATTTCTGGTCCTTTTGTATCAAGAAGGAAACCAACTTTTTTACCTGCAAGTTTTTCAGCAAGTTTAACAGTTGCCATACGCTCACCTTGTTCTTGGTGGTCACCGTGTGAGAAGTTGAAACGGAATGTGTTAGCACCAGCTTCAATCAATTGAGCAATGTTTTTAGCTGAAGCTTCAACATCAAGTTTTTCACCCCAGTATCCGTCCTCACCGAATTTTTTACCACCACGGATTTCTACCGCAGGACCCAAAGTTGCAACGATTTTTACACGTTTGTTCATGATTTTTGTGACTCCTTTATAGATATGACCTTTTTGGTCTTATTAACTAAATTGTAAATTATGACAAGCTCTTATTCAAGCTAGATAGCTCAATATCGGCTTTGTGTGGGTTGTTAACTACAATCTTACCTTCTGCAGTAAGGCTAAACAATGCTCCTTCTTCTGCCGTTCCAAGAATTGGGTTTTCAACCATTTTCTCGTTACGGATACCAACCGCAACACCACCAATACCTTCTTTAAGAAGTTTAACAGCATGGGCACCCATACGTGACGCCAATACACGGTCACGCGCAGTTGGAGAACCACCACGTTGAATATGTCCAAGTTCTGTCACACGAAGGTCGCTTGTATCTCCAGCTTCTTTAAGTTTTTGACCAAATTCAGCTGCTGACATCACACCTTCAGCTAAGACGATGATATTGTGTTTTTTACCACACTCATAACCACATTTAATGCTTTCTACGATGTCTTCAATCTTGAATCCTTCCTCAGGAATGATGATTTCATCTGCACCAGTTGCAATACCAGCCCAAAGAGCGATATCACCAGCGTTACGTCCCATAACTTCAATAACAAAAGTACGACGGTGACTTGATGATGTATCACGAATCTTATCAATAGCATCCATAGCAGTTGTAACCGCTGTGTCAAAACCGATTGTAAAGTCAGTACCAACGATATCGTTATCGATTGTACCTGGAAGACCGATAGCAGGGAAACCATGCTCAGTCAAACGCATAGCGCCGTGGTAAGAACCGTCTCCACCGATAACAACTACACCTTCAATGCCGTGTTTTTTCAATTGCTCAATCCCTTTTAGTTGCCCTTCAAGTTGAGCGAACTCTGGGTAACGAGCTGAGTGAAGGAAAGTACCACCACGAGAAATGATGTCTCCTACTGAAGCTGCATCTAGGGGATGAATTTCACCGGCAACCATACCAGCATATCCGTCATAGATACCAAACACTTCCATTCCTTCTGAAATTGCTTGACGAACAACTGCACGGATAGCAGCGTTCATACCAGGGGCGTCTCCACCACTAGTCAAAACAGCAATACGTTTCATATTGGTTTATGCTCCTTTTTCTTTTAACAGTCTTCTTGATTATACCACATTTGATTTTAAAATTCTTCTATTTTCCGTATTTTTAGCGATAAATCGTTTTCATAACGATTTCATTCAATTTCGCTTCTAATTCATTGGATTTAGCTACAAAATAATGGGGAGAAACGATGGTTTTCTGTTCCTCTTCATACCTGATGATGACTGGGATTGGACCTTTATACTGGTCTAAAATACGTGAAATTTCTTGATCCGATTCATGATTTTTTACCTGTATCCAAAAGCGTTCAGCAACTGCTTCTCTTATTTCTTGTGCAATCATTTGCAGACGGCCATCACGTGATTGTATTTTTCCTTTTATATAGTAGAAGGATCCCTCTTTTATTTCCTGTCCAACCTGACGATATAAGTCTGAAAAGAGGGTAACATCCAATTTTTTCTTACTATCATCTACCTGTAAGAAAGCCATGTTTTCGCCCTTTTTGGTACGAATTACTTTTATTTTCTGAACTTCAACCAAAATAATAGCATAGCTATTTTCTGACAAATTCCCAATTGGGATAATCGGGTAAATAGCCTTACTTGCAATAGCTTGTAGTGGATGTTTGCTAACTCCTACTCCTAAAAGTTCTTGTTCCATATAGAATTTTTCTTGTTCCGTCCAATCTTCCGATTCCTGCCAACTATAAATAGTATCTCCAAACAAACTTCCCAACTCTTTTACAAATTCAAATAGATTAACTAAATTATTGAATACTTTTTGACGATTTCTTTCAAATGAATCGAAAAGACCAACTTTTACCAAAGGTTCTAGCAGAGGAAGTTTCAGATAATTCTCAGGTAATTTAGCTATAAAATCTTCAATGTTAGAATAAGGCCTATTTTCAATAATCCAAAGCGCCAAATCTTTGCTGACTCCCTTAATCGATTTCAAACCTAGATAGATAGACTTATTGGCAATTTTATCGTGATAGGGAATGGTGTTGATGGACAGAGGGGCTACTTCAAATCCTGCTTCTAAGGCATCTATTAAGTAATCACTGTTGGCAAAATTCAACATAACCTGATAAAAAATGGCTGGATAATGCGTTTTGAAATAAGCCAACTGGAAGGCCAAGGCTGAGTAGGCATAGGCATGTGACCTGTTAAAACCATAACCTGCAAACTTCTCCATGACATCAAAGACCTGCTCTGCCTTTTCCGCAGTATGACCAACATCTAATGAACCTTGAATAAAGGAAGCCCTCATCTCATGCATGGCAGAAGCATCCTTTTTCCCCATAGCTCGACGCAAAATATCGGCCTTCCCAAGACTAAATCCAGCAAACCGCTGAGCTACCTGCATAACCTGCTCCTGATAGAGCATGATACCATAGGTTGGAGCCAAAATATCCTCCAGTACTGGATCCAGAACAGTCACTTCTTCCTGCCCATGTTTTCTTGCCACAAAATTATTGATATAATCACTAGCACCTGGTCTATTTAGAGAAGTAGTCGCTACGACATCTTCAAAACAGACTGGTTGCACACGCTTAAGCAGACGAATGGCACCAGGTTGTTCAAATTGAAAGATACCTTTTGTATTGCCAGAAGCAAATAAAGCTAACGTTTCTTTATCTTCCAAATCAATCTCGTTGATAGCTATCTTAATCCCTTCTGTTTCAGCAAGCAACTCTTGCATTTTCTGAACAAAGGTCAAATTTCGCAGTCCCAGAAAGTCCATCTTCAAAAGACCGCTAGCCTCAACTCCATGAGCATCATACTGAGTCAGTGGAATTTCATCACCATGCTTTAGAGGAATGTAATTGGTCAAATCTTGGTCGCTAATCACAACACCAGCTGCATGGACAGAGGTTTGTCTTGGATAGCCCTCTATCTTGCAAGCAATCTCAAAGGCTTTTTGGTATTCTAACTTACTATTAATTTGCTGACGAAACTGGAGATTGCCCTCATAGGCCGACTTGAGATTGTCACGAAAACTGATTTTCTTAGTAATTGCAGATAATTCATACTCAGGAACACCAAAGCGTTTCAAGACATCTCGTAGAGCTTGCTTAGCCCCAAAGGTAGAAAAAGTAACGATTTGAGCCGCATGCTTACTACCATATTTATTACCAACATATCTGATAAAATCTGGACGATAAATATCTGGGATATCAATATCAATATCAGGCATGGTATAGCGTTCACGATTGAGAAAGCGTTCAAAAATCAGATTTTTCTCTACTGGGTCAATCCCTGTAATATCTAAGGCATAAGAAACCAAGCTACCAACAGCAGAACCCCGTCCCATTCCCATATAGTAGCCATTTGAACGTCCAAAACGCAGCAAATCCCAGACAACTAAGAAATAATCATCAAAGCCCATATCATGAATAACAGCCAATTCTTGGTTTAGACGTTCTTGATATTCTTTACTAGACAACCCCTTCTGAGCAAGTCCCAATTCAGCACGTTCTCTCAACTCTTCTACTGCTGGTCTAGCTGGATTAAAACGAGGCAGTTTCAGACTAGTATCCAAGTCATAAGAAATGCTTGAAATAAGCTTTTCTAAATTGTCTAAGGCTTGCGGAAATCGTTCTTGGAATAATTTCTCTAAAGAACTTGCTGATATAAAGACATCTTGTCGTGATCGCAAGGGAACTTCTCTGAGCGGTAGGTTTTCTTTAATCGCTGTTAAAACTTGCAGAACTTCTCTATCTCTGCTTTCAAAGGCATTGACCCGATAAAGGGGCAAGATTGGATGATGAAATTCTCTTGTCAGTGTTTCTGGATAAACTCCAATATAATAATCACAGCCTAGATTTAATGATTCAAGCTCTTCAAAATAAGGCACAATTACTGCAATATCTTCTAGGTACTGAGATAGAACTGACCATGTTTTCTCCCCCTGCATCTTGGCTGTTGAAAGCTTCATCAACTGCTGATAGCCCACACTAGATAGAGCTAAAAAGCGCAAATTCACTTCCTGAGCATCCACAAATACAGTCATTTCAAGCCCTAGCAAAGGATGAATGCCATATTTTTTTGTAACCTCTAGAAAGTCAAAAGCACCATAAAGATTATCAATATCCATCATAGCCAGATGAGTGTAGCCGTATTCTTTAGCTGCTCTCACATACTTTTCGATCGAAATGACGCTTTCCATAAAACTATAGACTGTTTTTGTATCTAGTTGTGCGATCAATTTACACTTCTCCTCTATCCTTCTCACTATATTATACCATTTTCACCTATAAAAGGTTGCTCTTGAGAAAAATTTCATCAGCTTACTAATTTACTTTCTATTCATTTGTATTTTTGTCATCGTTTTTTATATTTATACTATATTATATATAAAAATAGAAAACATATAATATAAATCTCCTAGAATTTTTATATTATACCTATTACGTCTATTATTACACTGTTCTCTATATTGAATTTAGCACTTTATTCATTTTTATTGGATTATTTCCTTTTGCAGTTAACAATTCCCTTTCTGCTTTTTTTTTGATATAATAACCTTAACTATCATTCTATATGGAGGTTCTATGCGTTTTAATCAATATAGTTATATCACTTTTCCAAAAGAAAATATCTTATCTGAACTAAAAAAATGTGGCTTTGATTTACAAAACACAGCCAATCCCAAGGAATTACTGGAAACTTTTTTACGTCGCTTCTTTTTCACTTATGAGAACACCGACTATCCACTCTTCTGCTTGGCTGTAGATAAAGAAACTAACATATTAACTTTTTTTAAATCTGACAAAGACTTGACAGCAGCTATTTTTTATACTGTTGCTTTTCAACTTTTAGGCTTTTCTTATTTGGTTGACTTCGAAGATAGTGACGTTTTTCGTAAAGAAACTGGATTTCCCATTATATATGGTGACTTGATTGAAAATCTTTATCAGTTACTCAATACTCGCACCAAAAAGGGAAATACTCTTATCGACCAACTTGTTAGTGATGGTCTTATTCCGGAGGATAATGACTACCACTACTTTAACGGCAAGAGTTTGGCTACTTTTTCTAGCCATGATGTCATTCGTGAAGTCGTTTACGTTGAGTCTCGTGTCGATACTGACCAAAAAGGTCTACCAGACTTAGTCAAGGTTAGCATTATTCGTCCACGTTATGAGAGCCAAATCCCTGCCATCATGACAGCCAGTCCTTATCATCAGGGAACAAATGACAAGGCAAGCGATAAGGCTCTCTATAAGATGGAGGGCGAGCTTGAGGTTAAACCTGCTCATAAGATTGAACTAGAGGAACCTCAACTCAATCTCGTCCAACCCCAAGGCCAAGCTGAGCTTGTGTCGGAAGCTGAGGAAAAGCTAAGTCACATCAACTCTAGCTATACACTCAACGACTACTTCCTTCCACGAGGTTTTGCCAATCTCTATGTTTCAGGTGTTGGTACCAGAGACTCTACTGGTTTCATGACTAATGGCGACTACCAGCAAATCGAGGCTTATAAAAATGTCATTGATTGGCTTAATGGCCGTTGCCGTGCCTTTACCGATTATACGCGCCAGCGTCAAGTCAAAGCTGACTGGTCAAACGGAAAAGTAGCTACAACTGGACTTTCCTATCTAGGTACCATGTCAAACGGCCTTGCCACTACAGGTGTTGATGGTTTAGAAGTAATCATTGCTGAGGCTGGAATTTCTTCATGGTACAACTACTACCGAGAAAACGGTCTGGTGACTAGCCCAGGTGGCTATCCAGGTGAGGACTTTGACTCCCTTGCTGAACTAACCTACTCTCGTAATCTCTTGGCTGGCGACTATATCCGTGGCAATGAAGCTCACCAAGCTGACTTAGAAAAAGTGAAAGAGCAACTGGATCGCAAGACTGGCGACTATAACCAGTTTTGGCATGACCGCAACTATCTGCTCAATGCCCATAAAGTAAAGGCAGAGGTTGTCTTTACCCATGGTTCTCAGGATTGGAATGTCAAACCACTTCATGTTTACCAGATGTTCCATGCTCTTCCCACTAATATAAATAAGCATTTCTTTTTCCATAATGGCGCCCATGTGTATATGAACAACTGGCAGTCCATTGACTTCCGTGAGTCCATAAATGCCTTATTGACCAAGAAATTACTAGGACAGGAAACAGATTTTCAGCTTCCGACCATTATCTGGCAGGACAATACCGCTCCTCAGACTTGGTTATCACTTGATACCTTTGGAGAGCAAGAGAACTTTGAAACCTTCTCACTTGGTCAAGAAGAGCAAGTTATTCAAAACCAGTACTCAGATAAGGATTTTGAGCGCTATGGTAAGACCTACCAAACCTTCAATACAGAGCTCTATCAAGGGAAAACCAATCAGGTTACTATTGACCTGCCTGTGACCAAAAATCTCCACCTGAACGGTCGCGCTCAGCTCAATCTTCATATCAAATCCAGCACAAACAAGGGGCTTTTATCTGCTCAATTACTGGAACTTGGTCAAAAGAAATACTTACAGCCTTATCCAGCTGTTTTAAGTGCTAGAACCATTGACAACGGTCGCTATCATATGCTGGAAAATCTCTGTGAACTGCCATTTAGACCAGATGCACAACGAGTCGTGACAAAAGGTTACCTTAATTTACAAAATAGAAATGATTTACTGTTAGTAGAGGATATTACTGCAGATGAATGGATGGATGTGCAATTTGAACTGCAACCAACTATTTACAATCTAAAAGAAGGAGATACTCTTCGTTTAGTCCTCTATACGACTGACTTTGAAATCACCATCCGTGACAATACCGACTACTACTTGACTGTCGACCTCGCTCAGTCCACGCTTACCATACCTTGCTAAAAGGAGTTACATTATTATGAATAAATCAGAGCACCGCCACCAACTCATACGCGCTCTTGTTGCAAAAAACAAGATTCATACACAGGCTGAATTGCAGTCCCTTCTTGCTGAGAACGACATTCAAGTGACCCAGGCAACCCTCTCACGCGACATCAAAAATATGAACCTATCAAAAGTCCGCGAAGAAGATAGCGCTTATTATGTTCTTAACAATGGTTCCATCTCAAAATGGGAAAAACGTCTCGAACTCTACATGGAAGACGCCCTTGTCTTGATGCGCCCAGTTCAACACCAAGTCCTACTAAAAACCCTTCCTGGACTGGCTCAATCCTTTGGTTCTATCATTGATGCTTTGAGCTTCCCTGACGCTATCGCTACCCTTTGTGGTGATGATGTCTGTCTTATCATCTGTGAAGATGCAGATGCTGCTCAAAAGTGCTTTGAAGAACTGAAAAAATTCGCCCCACCATTTTTCTTTGAAGAATAATAAATGACTACAACTAACAATTATGCTTCAAAAAACCTGGTAGAAAGTCTTTAACATCAGAAAACGCCTAATATCAAGTGTTTAAAACCCTTGATATTAGGCGTTTTGCTTTATCCTAGGAAGATTTATACTCTTCAAAAATCTCTTCAAACCGCGTCAACTTCGCCTTGCCGTAGGTATGGTTACTGACTTCGTCAGTTTCATCTACAACCTCAAAACCATGTTTTGAGCTGACTTCGTCAGTTTCATCTACAACCTCAAAACCGTGTTTTGAGCTGACTTCGTCAAGTTTGCTCTTTGATTTTCACTGAGTATTCCTTCATTTTCTCCTGCAATTGAATTCTTGCTCGACTTTTTGTTTTCTATTTCTTTAAAATCAAAGTAGCTCTTTTGTTAATAACTCGATCAACAAACATCGTGGTACAAGTATCTACTTTGAAATTTATCAGCCACTTAACAACTGATACTGTATTCTAGGAAAACGATGACATTCTTCCTAATAAAACTTCTCATATATGACATAAATTTCTACTCTTTTTAATTTTAAATGAGTCTCAGTATGGCAATCACTTTAGAATTTAAGCCGCTTCTCCAGCTCGATTATTGATGAGCTCAATGGTTTGAACAATATTACGAAGTACTGGTAGTTGGTGTTGGAAGAGTAGTTGAACCGATCCATAAGATTTAAACGGCTCTTGCGTTAACACTTTCGTCTCTAAAAAACCATTTTCTACAATGTAGTCTACAATCAATTTTACAAATGAAATCTGCCTAGCATTAAGGTTCTCATCCGACAAAAATTTAGAAAAAATACGATTGGCAGACTCTCTATCTAAGCCAATAATCTCACGCACCAATCTCGGAATTGCCTTATTTTCATAATGATGTTGGTAGTCTGATTTGCTACCTAATTTTTCCCAGAGCAATTTTTCAAGTGCAAGCATATCATCAGATGTCAACTTTTTATTATGGTATAGCTTAGAAATGGACTCTTCATCCAGATGAGTTTTCAAATAATGCTCAACTTTTTCATTATAAGATCGAAGATCGTTGACCTGCAAAAATGCTGTGGTCTCGTGAACAGTGGAGAGTATACGATCTTCAAAGTTAACATAGTAGGGTTTACGGTCTGTTTTATCCAAAAACTGTAATAAATCTCGAATAGCAAGACGAATTTTTTCCAAATCAGACAAGCTAACTTCTTTCCAAAATTCAGGCTCCTGTACTTTCCTGATAATTTCAACCTGCTCAAAAACCTGCGGGATATTGCCAATAGCAGAAAGAGCTCTAGCCGTCTTCATCACTTGGGAAATATGAACAGTGGAAGATTTAGCTGTCAGTTGCCCCAACTGAATATGAAGTAAGCACAAATCAAATCTCCTCGCCATCTCATCTTCTTTATCTTCATCAAATAAAAGCGGAGAGAGATTTTTTTGAATTGTTTCACTTGTAACAGCAGTTAGATTTTGCCAACTTTCCAATTTTCTATAGCTATAAACTGTATCTAAAACCATACGAACCCTGAAGTCCAACTCATTTAAGCTCTCTATACGACCTTGAAGTTCTGAAACAAGCTCCTGACGGTATGCTCTCGCAAACTGATCTTCTTGGTATTGGAGTCCCTGAAGTTCTCGAATCAAGTCCACTTTGATATTAAATAAACGCTGACTCAACGAAACAATGTGACGCCCCTCTCCATCTCTTGGATCTGCACGAAAATAATCAAAATTGTCCCCATAATCAAATACCAAGAAGTTTTCCTTATCCTGCTCAGGTCCAAATAAATCTTTACATAGACGGGTTCCTCGACCAATCATCTGCCAAAACTTAGTTTTAGAGCGTACTTTCTTGAAGAAGACTAAATTCACAACCTCTGGTACATCAATACCTGTATCTAACATATCGACAGAAATCGCAATTTGAGGATACTTCTCCTTAATTTTAAAATCATCAATCAAGGTCTGATAATGCTTAATACTATAATCAATTACCTGAGCATAGTCGCTCCCTTTTTCAGGATAGCGGTTGTTAAAAATACCTCTGATATATTCCGCATGATCATGATTTTTAGCAAAAATAATAGTTTTACCAATTTCATCACCCGAGGCTGTCTGAATTCCTCTTGTCATGAGTTCATTTAAAACAATTTCTACTGTACTTTTATTGAAAATAAAGGAATTAAATACACTCCCATCAATATCTTTTTCACAGCTATCGTCTTCAAATTTGCTATCAAAATGTTCCTTTTCTTCTTCAGACAAATCATCATAATGTAGACCATCCGTAGGTAGTTTCAGTTTGGTTTCGATAGAATGATAGGCTACTAAATATCCGTCTTTAACAGCCTCTTCCAAATCATATGCATATGTTGGAACCCCATTCTCCAAATTAAAGAATCCATAGGTGTTTTTATCTAAATCTTGACGAGGAGTAGCTGTTAAGCCTACAATCCTTGCATCAAAATAATCAAAAATGGACTTGTATTTCTGATAAATAGAACGGTGAGATTCGTCAATTATGATAAGGTCAAAATGCCCAACAGTGAAAGGACGTTGATTTACTTCTTCTTGACCACTAATCGCTCCAATCATGGTCGGATAAGTTGAAAAGACCATGCGACTTGATTGAGCTCCTTCTTTATCTTCTAAGAAGTTACAAACGGAAAGATCTGGGAGTAATTTTCTAAACGAATCATAGGCTTGCTTAACCAAGGAAGTTCTATCGGCTAAGAAGAGAACGTTTTTTACCCAGTTATGACGTGATAAGATATCAACTAGAGAAACTGCTGTACGAGTTTTCCCAGCCCCAGTTGCCATAACCAAAAGTGCCTGTCTACGATGATTAGAGAAAGCTTCACAAACGCTTGCAATCGCATGTTTTTGGTAGTGACGCTCGGAAATATCGTCCCTAATTTTACTAGAAATATCCTCAAGTGGTTTTTGAAGATGACGTCTATCCATCACTAATTGCAATTCTTCTTGAGAGTAAAATCCTGCAATCTGGCGGCGGTTCGGACCATCAAGTATATAGTGCTTCAACCCATTTGTAATAAAGCAAATTGGCTGATAGCCGATATGTTTCTCCAAAGCTTCAGCATATTCTTTGACCTGTACTTCCCCTACTTCTGGATTGACAGAGGCTTTTTTAGCCTCCACAATCGCTAAAATTTTCCCATTTTTACCATAAAGTACATAGTCACAGTAACCAATTCCTGAACCGTGCTTGAGACCATCAACAGCTATCTCAACACGACAGTTTTCTTCAAATATCCATCCTGCTAGACGGAGATCGATATCAATAAAGAGTTTTCTTGTCTCTGCCTCAGATAATTGATCAATATGGAAAGGCACATCTTGCCGTTGCGCTGCAGTCTCACGTTTTTCAGTATAAGTCTCTTGAACTTCTACGGACTGAGCAGCCATCTGTTCATGAAAATCAGGCAGTTCTGGTAAACTGTCTTGTAACTTTATCATAGATTGTGGAGTTTCTCGGTATTTGATGTTTGCTGAAAGTGGTAAGCACTTCTCATCAAAATAACGCTCCACAAACTCATTGCTGTAACAATAATCGATAAAATTAACAAACTGATACAAATGATGCAAAGCTAAAATCGCTTCTCGTTCCTTAATTTCACCACCATGAGCAGCATGGTTTCCCCACCGAATCAACAGAACTATCTGCTTGTGGAGTTCAGAATCTACGATATCCCTAAAATCATCATCCCATACTAAAGAAGATAGAGTAGCACGATAGGGAGCCTCTAAATATGAATCGTGACTATATATCCAATGGACAGCCTGCTCTAAAGCACGACGCGCCATAAAGGCAGTAGCCACAGTTGATGTAGCAATCATATTCTCAGCTTCAATGCAAGGTTTTGAAAAAGATTCATATTCGTCATTTTTTAAAAGAAAGCTAAAATTTCCCATTTTTTTCTCACTTTAAACAAATAGTTTAGCTATATTATACTAAATTTCAAGCTATTTCTCCACACTTTTATAGCTATCTCACAAGCAAATTGTGATTTGTCGACCTGGGCTACAAAGTCTGCGAACTCATTTTGGAGGGCTAGAGGGGGGAGGATATATTTCTGATTTTCTAATGGTTTTTGAGTTATCTTTGGTTGACCTGAGAAATCAGCAAATTTACTAAAATCAATTACTTTCATTAATTCTAATAAAAATACAAGATTGAAATCGGAATTCTTAAATTCTTTTATATATATAGCATTGTCACTTATCCATACCTTACCGTGGGTAGTTCTTACATTACCACAATATGCACCTACACGACCAATGATGATAGTAGGATTATCAATTAAATATTTTCGACTTTTCCAAGCAATGCCATTTCCACCATAGGCAGGATAACCTTCAAAAACTCTATCATGTTTATCAAGAAATTTTCCACTTGAAAATTTAAAACACTGTTGTCCCGTTTTTACTGCAAATTTCTTGTTATTATTTAAAGGATCCCCAAACATCTCGTTAAATCGGGATTTTACAAGTAGATTAAGCTCTTCAAGTTGTTCTTGTCTCCTTAAAATCAGCTTGCTTAACAAATCCAGCTCACTTGCAATTCTTTGTTGCTCTCCCAAATTTGTATATGGAACCATAATATTATCAAAATATTTTTTAGTTAAATGTTTCATTGTGGAACCATGAGTATGTTTTACAGCATCTTGTAAACCTTTTTCAACAACATATTTAAAATACGATTTATCTATATCTATCTTATCAAAAACCACTTTAAAAATGTGCTGATTTAACACTGCGGATCTTCCACACCACTGAAAAACCCCTAATGTACCCGACCACGAAATAAGGATATCACCAGCTTCAACAATGTATTTTTTATCAATCGTACCCGAATAATAATTTATCTCTGTTGAAGTTTTAGTCAGATTCTGTATTCTGATAATCTCTCTCCCTTCAGATGACCAATCTTGAGGTTTAAAAGCATAGCCATTGATAAAAGTAGCCACTTCCCCTAATTTCACTTTCTTCATGCAACCACCTCCTCGGAATATCGGGATTTGCTTTTAAGAGATGAATTTTTGGTGTGAATGCTTGACATTATTTTGATTGACCATGGCATAGGCCAGGGTTGTGTCAATCTTGCTATGACCTAGCAGTTTTTGGACTTGCTCGATAGGCATACCTTTATCAATTGCCTTAGTCGCTAAAGTTCTTCTGAACTTATGTGGGTGAACCTTTTGTATGCCGAGTTTCTCTCCTAACTTTCTTAAGCGAATCTCTACACCAGCAATTCCAAGCCTCTGGACTTTTCCAACTAACGTTACAAAAAGAGCAGGGTGACTATCTTTTCTGTCGTTAAGATAGTTTCTTAAATGAATTTTCGTACGAGCGTCAAAATATACTGGTCTCTCCTTCTTTCCTTTACCAAAGACAACACACTCTCTGTTTTCAAAATCAATATCTGAACGATTCAACTGTACAAGCTCCCCTACACGCATACCTGTCGATGCTAGTAGGTCTATTATTGCCAAATCTCTCAAATTTTCACAGTTATCACGCATAATTTCCAAATGTTCATCAGTATAAGTTTCCTTCACATTTTGCTCAGTCTTAATTTTCTTTATCCGTCGAATGGGATTTTTAATGATATATTCCTCTTGCTCAAGCCAAGCAAAAAAAGAAGACAATATACGCCTAATATTGTCTAAATTTGCCTTACTACAATCCTTTTCAGACTGGTAATTTGCTAAATAACTCCTTAAATCATCTGTTGTGAGTTGTGTCACAGACTCTTTAATAGCATTAAACAAGTTTTCAATCGTCCTCTGGTAATAACGAATTGTTTTTGAGCTACAGCCCTCTACCTGCTTGGCGGTAATAAATAGTTGCAACAGGTTATTATTCGAATACTTCTGCTGCTTTTTTCCGTCTACTAGATGATGTTCTAAACTCTCTCTCAACGCTAGTAATTGTTCATTATTTAAAAGAGGTAACATTTCTTGCATGATAATTGTAACTTTTGATTCCATAATTTCTCACTTTCTTATTCATCAATAAAAAGAGACAATATCAGTTTCTGCATTACAGAATTCTAATATTGTCTGTTCATTTATTTTCTTGTGCTCATTCAAATCCAGCATACTAGGTTACTTTTTGACCTTTTCTCTAACAGAATGTTCAGAAACCCATTTGGAGTAGCTTGTCATTTTTTCATCAGTTAAAGCTTCTACTGCGATGGTTACACACATTTTTACTGCTTCTTCTACCGTTACAGAAAAACGATAGCCGTTTAATTGTAAAAATTTGACCAAAACGAAGAAAGCAGTTCTTTTATTAGCATTAGCAAAAACATGCTTCTTTATCAATTGGACAAATAGTATAGTTGCTTTATCAAAAATTGTTGGATAAAGAGGCTTCCCAAAGACAAATTGTTCTGGTAAGTTCACAATCATATTTAAGGCAGAAGGACTAACTGTTTGAATTTTCTCATTTGGAGAATACCGTTGAATTGCTAAAGCATTTATTTTTTCAATTTGCTTTTCTGTTAGATAGATTGTCATTTTTCCACCAAAGCTTTGAAAACATCGTCGTATTCGTCAAATATTTTATCTAAATTTAAGTCAAAGGCATCATCAGATACATAAGAAACCTGCTGATCCAATTCTTCAGGAGTAAAGATAATCTCACCACTTGGTAACAATTTAGCTTCGTATTTTACACCACTTGGAATATTAAATTCACTTGGAATCGTAATGGTGATTGAATTTCCTTGTTTTCTTGTTTTTACTACCATCTGATTTCCTCCTTTGTTGTATTATAACAAATCATTACCGTAATTACAATGGCAGAATATCAGCTAAAATACTCCTGCATCAGAGATTTCTTCAAAGTTTCAAGCTCTTCCAGAGATTTTTGGATTGCCAATTGTGATTTGTCGACCTGGGCTACAAAGTCTGCGAACTCATTTTGGAGGGCTAGAGGGGGGAAAATCAGTTCAAAATTTTTAATCAGTTGACCGTTTAAATTAGGTTGATTTCCTCCTCGTCCAAGTTCTCGTAATTCGCTATACCTTAGCATTAATTGATGCCAAATAAAAACTGGATTGTCTATTTTATTTGGAAATATAGCCCCACATGCTTGGTTGCTAGTAGATTCAACTTTGAGGATTGCACTTCTTCCTCTTGTTTGTCCTTGACCATACATAGCAATTAATATTGTATCAACTGGAAAAAGTTTAAGAGATGTATTTTCTAAAGCAAATTTTGTGATTTTTTCCTCAGTTTCCGTAATTTCTCTATTTATTACCTCAGTTGTTTTTACCCAATTAATCGTTCCGCTATCCCAATATAATTTATTATCTCTTGATGGTGTACTTCCACTAGAAACTTCAAATTTTTCACCTATTTTATATTTGGGGAATAATGTAGTATAAAAATCCCCAAACATCTCGTTAAATCGGGATTTGACGAGCTCGTTAAATTTTTCTGATTGAATTTTACGAAAATCATAAATTTGACTTATCGTATTTAGTTTTTTTGCAATTAGCTTTTGTTCTAGTTTATTAGGCAATACAAATGAGATATCTTTTATTTTAGCTACTGAAAGATGTTTCACTGTAACAAAAGGGGTCTTATCTTCAATTTCTTTTAAAAATTTAGGAATCAACCAAGATATATAACCTTCATCTACACTTTTATCCGTAATTTTAATTTTACAGACACGTTGATTAAGTAGCGCTAAATCCCCCTCCCATTTTTTCAATATAAAACTGCCATCCATTGTAATCAATAAGTCTCCATTTTTAATAAGATATTCTTCGGAATAAGTTCCTTCAAAGTAGGTATCAGAAAAACCTCTTTCTACATCTCGAATTCGTATTAAGGGGAGACCAATTTTGTTATCATTAAATTGTGATGATTTAAAAGCGTAACCAGATAAAATCTCACAAACTTCCCCCAACTTCACTTTTTTCATACAGCCACCTCCCTACTTGAGTAATTCTTCTAACTCTGCTAAGCCAGCTTGAATTTCTTTTTCTAAATCATTGATTTTCTTTAAGATGACTTCTGTTGGTTCATACTCAACTTTTTCATACTCAATCTCTTTATATTTATTGATAGACAAATCATAATCATTTTCCTTTATCTCAGCAACTGGAACAAAGAAAGATTGATCCGTTCTCTGACGTTCTGCTTCTTTTTCAAGATGATGAAAGCGTTCGATAATATCTGGAATATCATTGTCGCTAATCGGTTGTCGCTTATCATCCAAACTTAAGCCATCCGCTTTCATATCGTAAAACCAGACCTTGTCAGTACCACCATTGCCAGTTTTTGTAAAGATGAGAATGGCAGTTGAAACTCCAGCATAAGGCTTGAAAACACCACTAGGCATTGAGATTACAGCATCAAGCTTATGGTTCTCTACAATTTCCTGACGAATTCCTTTATGAGCTTTAGACGAACCAAAAAGGACACCATCAGGTACGATAACTGCTGCTCGTCCACCTGGTTTTAAAGTTCGCAAGAAAAGAGAAAGAAAGAGTAATTCTGTTTTTTTGGTTTTTACGGTTGCAAGAAGGTCATTAGAGGTTGAATTGTAGTCAAGTGAGCCCTTAAAAGGAGGATTTGCTAAAACCAAAGTATATTTATCGGCTTCTTCATTATCTTGAGACAGCGAGTCAAGGTAACTGATTTGTGGATTTTCTACTCCATGTAGCATCATGTTCATCGCCCCAAGTCTCAACATAGTCGTATCCGTATCATTTCCATGAAACATCTGATTATGAAAATGATTGATATTATCTGTATTGGTTTCCCATTCATCTTTCTTACGCTTTAAGTAACGGCTAGCAGATACTAAGAAGCCAGCAGAACCCATAGCAGGATCTGAGATAATATCTTTGATGGTCGGTTGCATCAACTCAACCATCATATCGATGATGTGACGAGGTGTACGGAACTGTCCATTTTTACCTGCGGTCGACAATTTTGATAACAGATATTCATAGATATCTCCGATATCAGTAATACTTTGTTTGTCATTATCAAAATCTACATCTAATCCCCTAGTTGGAAAAACATCTAAGATAGAAATTGCCTTTTGAAGCGTAGCAGGTTTATTTATTTGAAAAATAGCTTCTCGCATATATCGTGAAAAGGCTGTATCATCTGTATCTCCCTTGAGATTTTTAATAAACGGAAAAATCTCCTGAGTCATTAAACGATAAACTTCCTGAGCATCTCCTATATTTTTAAAAGTTGACCAACGGTATTCAGGTTTATCTTTTGGAAAAACTCCCTCATAAGGAATCCCTAGAAATTCAGCATCACTTTCACGTCCAAGCTCGACACTATCCAAATCTTTCATAAATAAGAGATAAGTCAACTGTTCAATATTTGTTAAAGGATTTGCGTTTCCTTCTGTCCAAAGAATTTCCCACAACTGATCGATTTTATTTTTTAATTCGCCTGTAATCATATCTTCCCTTTTCTTTAGTTTTTAAAACTTAGTAATATCATTATTTTATCAGATTTCAAACAAAGCTTCAATTAACTATATCTATGCGTCACCTGAATATTTTATACTCTTCGAAAA
>NZ_VMLO01000008.1:0-43246 GCF_013276735.1 Streptococcus sp. 1559 | reverse complement strand
GCTCAAAACACCGTTTTGAGGTTGTAGATGAAACTGACGAAGTCAGCTCAAAACACCGTTTTGAGGTTGTAGATGAAACTGACGAAGTCAGTAACCATACCTACGGCAAGGCGAAGCTGACGTGGTTTGAAGAGATTTTTGGAAAGTATTAACACCTACAGACAAGCCTGACGATAGCAAGAACTACCCTACTCGATAGGTATCGGCTTTTGCTTTCTGAAAAAAATTATTTTAAGCAATTTGACAAAGCTAGCAACAAAAAATTCTATAAATATTTCCATGATAAAACGCATAGTATCAAGTCTTCTTAATCCCCTGATACTATGCGTGTTTGTGATTTTTAAGATTTTGTGCCTAGAGTCGACTCCTTATTTTAGATATTTGAAAGGAATCTCACTCCCACAGAGCCAGTTATAAACCTGGTCATTGACAAAAACATTCATGGCTTCGTGGGCATACTCAGGCATGATGCGATAAGCCTTATCGCAGATCAAACGATTGTAAATCGCAAACTGGGTAATGGGATAGCAAACATCGTCGTCCAAGCCCGTAATCATCTTAACCTCACCTTGGATACGATGGGCAAGATTTTTGACATCGATATAGGCAAGGGTCGCCATGATTTCCTCCTCTGTTTCATGAAAAGGATCGTGGAACTTGAAATAACGGAAAAGTTCATCATAGGCCTCACTAGTATTGCCAATCTCAATCACCCGTCTGAAGTCTGACAAGAAGGGATAGATGGAAACTGTTTTCTGAATTCGAGGATTGAGCGCTGCTGCAACCAAAGCTAGAGCACCACCTTGAGAGGCACCATAGCTAGAAAGACGCTTCTCATCTACCTCAGGCAGATTAGCAATAATTTCAACCAACTGGTAAATATCCAGATAAACATCCTTATAAAAGAGGTGATCCCGACCCTCCACAGCACCACGGATAATATGTCCCTTAACCGTATTTCCTAGAGGAGAACGCAAACCGTCTTGTGAATAGCCCGACTGGCCTCGAACATCCATGGAAACAACACCGTAACCAGCTACGGTGAAGCCCAGCATGTCGGCCCAATCCCAGCCACGTCCCATATAACCATGAAAATGGAAGATTAGTGGAACCTTCTCCTCACTCTTTGGAAGAACAATGCGTGCATAAACCTTTCCTTCCTTGCTTCCTTCAAATGTTAACTCATAGCACTTGACTTGAGGAATGTGGAAATCTCTTTCCTCCAAGTGGTAGGATGGAGGTGTGGAAACATTTTTCACTTCCCCATCCCAGAAAGCATCAAAGTCTTCCGGAACCTCATCCCTTCCTCTATAGGTCTTAATTTCTTCTAGCAAAGCTGGATTTTTCATAGCATGCTCCTTTTATTTTGTAATCGTTACCACAACTGTAGCATATCTATGTAATCAATGCAAGAAAGAAGGGTAAATAGAAAGTGAATTTAGATTCTTTACTTTTAGGATGATGGGCTAAAAGTAGTTTTAGAAACGAAAAAAGAGCATTTCGCTCTCTCTTCTGTTTATACTAGTTTTTTGCTTCTTTCTTTTGAAAAGTGCTTGGGTAATTTACTTTAATCGTTACTGTCATATGAGAGTCCTCGTTTCTTTTTGATGACTCTAGTATAAGGGCCAAACCTGAAAGCTAGCTTAAGTTTTCCTTAGAGAAAGCTTAATCCAGATGTTCTTTCTTTTCCAGATGAAAGGCAATCATGCGCCACTCTGGATCCTCTTGCCAGCCTTCAATAGAACTAATGTAACTAGCAACTTTTCTAGCTTCTTCTAAAATCGGAAAATCCTCGATAATATCAGCCACTTGGAACTCTGGAAGCCCTGACTGTCTGGTTCCAAAAATCTCACCAGAACCACGCATTTTCAAATCTTCCTCCGCAAGGACAAAACCATTGGTGGTTTCTGTCATGATGCGCATGCGGTCTTTCCCAGAATCCGTCTTGGGATTGGCAACAAGAACAGCATAGGACTGCTTGTCCCCCCGACCCACACGACCTCTGAGCTGGTGAAGCTGACTAAGCCCGAAGCGATCGGCATCCATGATAATCATGACAGTCGCATTTGGAACATTGACCCCAACCTCGATAACCGTTGTTGAAACTAGAATATCTGTTTTTCTCTCCTTGAAATCCTGCATGATCTGGTCTTTTTCGTCACTCTTCATCTTACCATGTAGAAGAGCCACTTCTGCCTTACCTGCAAAATGAGCCGTCAACTCCTCTGATAAGGCAATGGCATTTTTCAAATCCAGAGCTTCTGATTCTTCAATCAAGGGAGAGATGACATAGGCTTGAGAACCTTTTTGAATTTCCCCCTCTAACCAAGTCAAGACCTGAGGTAAGTGCTCATGCTTGATCCAGCGTGTCACAATAGGCTTCCGACCTGCTGGCATCTGGTCGATAATGGAAACATCCATATCTCCGAAGGCTGTGATGGCCAGCGTCCGTGGAATGGGAGTCGCCGTCATCATGAGGACATCTGGATTGTCGCCTTTTTCCCGTAAAATACGCCTTTGCCCCACACCAAAACGGTGCTGTTCATCGATGATAATCAAGCCAAGGCGAGCATAATCCACTCCATCCTGAATCAGAGCGTGGGTTCCGATAATCAAATCAGCCTCACCCTTGGCAATGGTCTCCAAGACTTCTCTCTTTTCTGCAGCTTTTAAGGAACCTGTCAATAGAGCCAGTTTCAAGTCTGGAAAAAGGTTCTGTAAACTCTCAAAATGTTGCTCTGCGAGAATTTCTGTTGGTACCATGAGGGCTGATTGGTAGCCAGCTGTCACTGCCGCAAACATAGCCAAGCCAGCGACCACCGTTTTTCCGCTCCCCACATCCCCTTGCAAGAGACGATTCATGTGGTGATCCGACTTCATGTCTGTCAAAATTTCCTGTAAACTCTTTTCTTGAGCTGGGGTCAAGGAAAAAGGTAGATTTTCTTTAACTACTGTCACTTTTTCCTGAGACCAATTCAGAACCAGACCACTTCCCTGAACTCTATTTTCAGACTTGAGCGTCTGCAATTGCATTTGAAAATAAAAGAGTTCCTCAAATTTGATACGGCGAAGAGCCTGCTTGTATTCTGCCAAATCCTTTGGAAAATGCATAGCTCGGACTGCCTGACAACGGGACATGAGTTTGTATTTGTCTAGTAAAGACTGGGGCAGATTTTCTTCTATCAAGAGGTCCAGTCCCTGATCAAAGGCTGTCTTGATAACTTTGACCAGACTGGCCTGACTGATTCCCTGAGCCAAGCGATAGACAGGTTGGAGATCATCTTCCACCTGAGCCAGGACCTTCATCCCAGTCAGACTAGCCTTGGCACGGTCCCATTTTCCAAAGACAGCAAGAGTTGCTCCCAACTCTATCTTATCTACTAGATAGGGCTGGTTAAAGAAGTTCACCGCAAAAACGACCTCTCCCTGCTTGAGGCTAAAGCGCAGACGATTGCGCTTGAAACCATAATACTGGACACTGGCAGGAGTCACTACTTGTCCAGACAGAACTGCCTTTTCTCCGTCTTCCAGCTCCAGCACTTGCTTGGTTTTGAAATCTTCATATCTGAAAGGAAAGTAAAGCAAGAGGTCTTGCAAGTTTTCAATTCCTAGTTTGGCGTATTTTTCTGCTGACTTTGGTCCCACACCAGGTAAGACATGCAAGGGTTGATGTAGATTCATGCTCCACTCCTTTCTTTTCTAATCATATTCTCTCGGAATGCGGTCGCTGAGAAGACAAACCACCTCATAGTTAATAGTCCCACGGTAGGACGCTACCTGAGTTGCAGTGATTTCCTTATCCCCATTGGAGCCAATCAAGGTTACCTTGGTTCCGAGTGGGTAAGGCTTAGGCAATCGAATAGTGATTTGGTCCATCGAAACCCTGCCGACAATTGGGCAAGCTTGGCCATCTACCAAGACAGAGAAATTTTCCATGTCTCTTGTCCATCCATCTGCATAGCCGATTGGCACGGTCGCGATGACCTGCTCGCTATCTGCCTGATAGGTCGCCCCGTAGCCCATGCAAGCTCCAGCTGAAACTGTCTTGACATGAACCAGAGCAGACTCCAAGGTCAAGGCTGGAATCAAGTCATAGGGTAAATCCAAGACCTCTCCGCTAGGATTAAGACCATACATAGCATCTCCCATACGAACCGCATTGAAAATAGTCTCTACATGCCAAAGAGTCGTTGCTGAGTTGCTGGCATGAACCAGCTCTGGAAGACCTTTCATACTTGATAGAATGGTTTTAAACCGTTCTAACTGGGCATTAAAATAGTCATCTGATTCCTCATCAGCAGTCGCAAAGTGGGTAAAGATTCCTTCAACACGAACACCGTGTTGTCTGATCAAGTCTTGAGCCTGATCAGCCTCACTAGCCTCTCTAAAACCAATCCGTCCCATGCCTGAGTCAATCTTGAGGTGGACAGTCAAGCCAGTTAAATCTGCTTCCTTATCTAAGAGTGCTTGAATCCACTCCAATCCAGCCACTGTCAAGGTGATGTCATATTCTTTAGCTAGAGTAACAGCTTCTAGCTCAGAAACTCCTAAAATAAGGATTTTCTTGCTGAGTCCAGCTTGTCTGAGTTCAATAGCTTCATCAATATTGGAAACGCAAAAGCCATCGACATCATCTTGAATCGCATTGGCAACAGCTACTGCCCCATGCCCATAGGCATTGGCTTTGACCACTGCCCACTTGAGTGTCCCCTCAGGGATATGAGCCCCCATTTGCTGAATATTGTGTCGAATAGCTCCCAGATGAATCAGAGCCTTGGTTGGTCTATGCGGACTAGCTTTCATGATTTTCCTCCAAAATGACACTGGCTGTCACAAACTGATCGGTATGGCTGATAGATAGCCAAATTTTTCCTGAAAATGGTGACTGACTAAAATAAGGCGCCCCGCGTTCATTGTTTAAGACTTCTAAATCCTGAAAACCGAGCTTGCCAATTCCCGTTCCCATAGCCTTGGAAAAGGCCTCCTTAGCCGACCAGCGACCAGCCAAATATTCGATTTGCCTGCGCCCTTTAAGACTGTTAAACCGTTCCATTTCCTTGGCTGTCAGCACGCGCTTGGCAAAGCCTTCATGTCGTGCAGCCGCTCTTTCTATCGAAGCCAATTCTTCGATGTCAATTCCGTGTCCAACTATCATTCTCATCAAAAGGAGTTGAGATTCCCCAACTCCATCCTTTTCACTTATTCTGCCAAGGTAGCATAGATTTCTTCTACCAAAGCCTCTGTATTTTCCCAACCTAGGCAAGGATCTGTAATAGAGCAGCCAAAGACCTCTGGTTGGTTTTGACGACCATCTGCTAGGTAAGATTCAATCATAAATCCTCGAACTGTCTTTTTAATTTTCTCATTCCAATCACGATTTTGCAAGGTCTGGCGAACAATTCGAATCTGCTCCATATACTGCTTGCCTGAGTTATCATGGTTGGTATCAATGAGGATAAAGGGATTTTCAAGTCCCATGGTTTCATAGCGTTCAATGGCTTGGAGTAGGTTTTCATAGTAGTAATTCGGCATATAATTGCCATACTCGTTAACTGCTCCACGGAGGATGACATGGGACAAAGGATTACCTGAAGTCTCAACTTCCTGCCCATGATAAAGGAAGGTTTGCTTATTTTGAGCAGCATAGATGGCGTTAAACATAACACCCAAATTTCCTGAGGTTGGATTTTTCATCCCTACTGGTGCATCAATCCCAGAAGCCACAAAGCGGTGCTCTTGGTCTTCCACAGAACGAGCTCCAACAGCATGGTAGCTGACCAAGTCATCCACCAAGATTAGATTTGACGGATAAAGCATCTCATCTGCCGTCGTCAAACCAGTCTCTGTAATCACTCGGTAGTGCAACTGGCGCACAGCCTGCAAACCGTTAATCAGGCTTGGAGCCTTAGAAGTGTCTGGCTGGTGAACCAACCCTTTATAGCCGTCTCCGTTGGTACGAGGCTTAGCAGTATAAACGCGCATAACCATGAAAATCTTGTCCGCTACCTTCTTTTGCAAGGCTGACAAGCGGCGGGCATATTCCAAGACAGCTTCTTCATTATCAGAAGAGCAAGGACCAATTACCAAAAGGAGACGGTCATCTTCCCCTGAAATAATGTCTGCCAATTCCCTGTCACGGCTTTCCTTGAGTCTCAAGGCTTCCGCAGACAATTGGGTTTCAGCCTTAATGACTTCCATATCGATTTCTTGACCTTTTTCAATAAATGCCATCTTATTCTCCTAACGTTTTGTAAATTTCTCTGACAAGAGCTTCTGTGTTATCCCAACCCAAGCAAGGGTCTGTGATAGACTTACCAAATACTTCTGGCTCATTTTGTCGACCATCTTCCAGATAAGACTCAATCATAAAACCACGAACGAACTGCTTAATTTTTTCATTCCAAGCACGGTTAATCAAGGTCTGGCGGACAATTCGGATCTGTTCCATATACTGCTTACCAGAATTGTCATGATTGGTATCAATGATGATAAAAGGATTTTCCAAGCCCATTTTCTCATACTGGGCAATGGTCTCAATTAAATTGTCATAATAGTAGTTGGGAATATTGTTACCATACTCATTAAGAGCACCACGAAGAATAGCGTGTGAAAGCGGGTTCCCAGTTGTTTCTACTTCTTTTCCTAAGAAAAGGAAACTTTGTTTGTTTTGAGCAGCATAAATCCCATTAAACATGACATTGAGATTTCCAGAGGTTGGATTTTTAAAACCAGTAGAAAATCCTGCCCCACTTGCCACAAAGCGGTGTTGCTGGTCTTCAACTGAACGGGCACCAACTGCCATGTAAGAAATCAAATCATCTACAAGCGGAAGGTTTTCAGGATAAAGCATTTCATCAGCAGTTGTCATCCCTGTTTCTGTGATGACACGATAGTGAAGATGGCGAACGGCTTTGATTCCATTGATAAGACTAGGCGCTTCTGTCGCGTTAGGCTGGTGAATCAAGCCCTTATAGCCATCTCCGTTGGTACGGGGTTTGGCAGTATAAACACGCATAACCATAAAGATACGATCTGCCACTTCTTCTTGTAGGACTGCCAAACGCTTAGCGTATTCAAGGACAGCTTCTTCGTTGTCAGATGAGCACGGACCGATTACCAAGAGAATCCGCTGGTCTTCTCCACGCATGATGGCTTCTAGCTCTTGATCGCGCTGTGATTTTCTCTCCAAAGCTTGGCCTTCTAATTTTGATAAGGCACGAACTTCTTCGATATTTATTTTAGGACTTTTTGCTGTAAATACCATAAGTCATCTCCTTATAAAGCAAACGGATACCAAGTAAAAATTTACTTTTCACAAGATATCCGCCTCTAAACTATCTCATTTTATTGTCTTTTACCGTGACAATTTTTAAACTTCTTACCAGAACCACATGGGCAAAGTTGATTGCGTCCAATCTGGCTCAAATCCAAATCTTCTGGCATACTTGCTTGGTGAGCAGCGATATTGCGAGTCGCTGTTGTACTGATATGGCGTTCTGCCTGTGGTCTTTCTTGTTCATGAATTTGTGCTTTCATCATCAAGCGTGTCACATCAAACTCAATCGAACCAATCATATCATTAAACATACGGAAACCTTCTGCCTGATACTCAACAACAGGGTTGTTCTGAGCATAACCACGAAGTCCAACCGCGTTACGCAATTGATCAAGGGCATCGATATGATCTGTCCACTTGTTATCCACCACTCGTAGAATCAAAACTTTTTGGAATTCTTTAACTGCTTCTTCATCGCGTAGTTTTGAAACCTGACTATCATAAACCTTCAAGGCACGTTGGAAAAGCTCTTCCTTGATGGCCTTATCAGACAAGCCTGACAAATCTTCCATCGTAATAGAATCTTCTGGAAGCAAGTTGTACTTAGCAAAGTTCAAAATTGCTTCAAGTTTTTCATCTTGTTTGGCACGCGCATGACCATCGACGACACGTTCAATCGTGCGTTTGTGCATATCCTGAATTTCAGGTGCCAAGTCACGGTCTGCAGTGATGACATCGTAACGTTGAGCATAGATAATCTCACGTTGTTCACGCATGACATCGTCGTATTGAAGGACTTGTTTACGGGTATCGTAGTTATTTCCTTCGACACGTTTCTGAGCTGCCTCAACCTGACGCGTCAACATACGAGACTCAATGGCCTCTTCAGACATATTCAAGCGTTCAAATATGCCTTTCAAGCGTTCAGAACCAAAACGTTTCATCAAATCATCTTCAAGAGAGAGGTAGAATTGTGACTCACCTGGATCTCCTTGACGACCTGAACGTCCACGAAGCTGGTTATCGATACGACGACTTTCATGACGTTCTGTACCAATCACACAAAGTCCTCCAAGTTCACGAACACCTTCACCAAGCTTGATGTCGGTACCACGACCCGCCATGTTGGTTGCGATGGTAACGGCACCACGTTGACCAGCATTCATGATGATTTGGGCTTCTCTATAGTGATTTTTGGCATTCAAGACTTCGTGAGGAACACCAGCTGCGACCAATTTCTTAGAAATGTAGTCACTAGTTTCAACCGCTACTGTACCAACCAAGACAGGCTGACCCTTTTGGTAACGAGCCTTAACGTCTTCGACAACCGCTTTAAACTTAGATTCGATACTTGCATAAAGAAGGTCTGAGTGGTCAATCCGTTGAACAGGACGGTTTGTTGGGATTGGAATAACACGAATGTTGTAGATTTCACGGAATTCTTCTTCCTCAGTCTTACCTGTCCCCGTCATACCAGACAATTTCTTGTACATACGGAAAAGGTTTTGATACGTGATTGAGGCAGATGTCTTGGTTTCATCCTGGATTGGCACACCTTCTTTGGCTTCAATAGCTTGGTGCAAGCCATCAGAATAACGACGACCTTCCATGGTACGACCTGTAAATTGGTCGACAATCAAGATTTCTTGCTCTTCGCTCACCACATAGTCAATATCGAGAAGCATGATGTAGTTGGCACGAAGGGCATTATCGATAAAGTGAGTAAGAGCTACGTTTTCGATGTCATAGAGATTTTCAAGCTTGAAGTAGCTTTCAGCCTTGTCAATCCCTGAATCAGACAAACCAATAGTCTTAGACTGCACATCGATGATGTAGTCGTCTTTGTCCAAAGATTTTACATAGTGGTCTGCCATATGGTAGAGCTGACTGGTTTCAACTGCATTAGCACCTGATACAATCAAAGGTGTACGGGCCTCGTCAATCAAGATAGAGTCAACCTCATCGACCAAGGCATAGTTAAGCGGACGTTGTACCATGTTTTCAGCACGAACGACCATGTTATCACGTAGGTAGTCAAATCCGATTTCTGAGTTGGTTGAGTAGGTAATGTCACACTCATAGGCTTCTTTTTTCTCCATTGGAGATTTGGCAGCCAAGTTAATCCCTACTGACAAACCAAGCCATGAGTACAATTCACCCATCTCAGTCGCGTCACGTTCTGATAGGTATTCGTTAACCGTAACTACGTGAACCCCTTTGCCTGAAAGGGCATTGAGGTATACCGGCATAGTCGCAGTCAAGGTTTTCCCTTCCCCTGTACGCATCTCTGGCACGTCACCATGGTGAAGAACGATTCCCCCCATGACCTGAACCTTATATGGGAAGAGACCTAGGACACGTTTGGCACCCTCACGGACAACCGCAAATGCTTCATAAAGCAATGAATCCAGCGATTCTCCATTTTGATAACGTTCTTTAAATTCAACTGTTTTTGCTTTTAGTTGGTCATCAGTCAAAGCAGCCATTTGGTCTTCGTATTTGAAAACCTTGTCAGCCATCTTTTCCAGACGACGGATTTCTCCTTTATCATTTTCGATAATTGTTTTTAAAATATTAGCCATGTTTTTCCTTACTTTAAATTCCGAATATTTTAGAATGTTCTTTTAATTTTAGCACAATTACTGATTATTTTCAAGGAAGAATCCCCATTTTGAAAAGGAAAAAGAGGCTAGTTTTCAAGCTAACCTCTCTGACTTTTATGATACTTTAATTGCCAAGAATCGGCAAAATGGCAAATAGGATAAATAGATTTATCCAAAAAGAAAGACAACAGATAAGTCCAAAAAGAAAGACAACAGATAAGTCCAAAAACAAAGAGACTGACTTTCTTGGACAGCAAGGCCATCAAAATGGACAGAATTCCAAAAACTAGTAAAACTTTCTGCATGATTAAGAGATTGATAGATATTCCCAGAACTGGTTTATCCCAAGGAAGAAAGAAGAAAGCCAGCCAGATCAGCAGAACTAAACCAATATAGACCTTAGAATAGCGTGTAATAAATGATTTTAGATGTGCCATAAGCCACCTCCTAAGCTTGTATATCTTTTGAATACTGTATATGCCCATTTTCGACAACTAATACATCTGTACAAAGGTCTGAAATATCTTCCGATATGTGTGATGTCAGGATAACCAGACCATTTTCTTTTTTAAGGTAAGATAAAATGACCTGTTTGGTTAACCTCACACTCTTCTCATCCAAAGCATTCATGGGTTCATCGAGAAAGAGTATAGATGGTTCGGCAATAAAGGCTTGAATCAAAGCCATTTTTTGTTTCGTTCCTAAGGATAAATGACGGTACTCAACGTCTTCAAATTCCTGTAAATCATAATATTGGATCCAATCGGCAATTCTTTTTTCCGTAACTTTAGATGAAAAATACCTCAACAATTCCAAATTTTCTCTAAGGGATAAATGAGATAAAAACTCGACTTTTTCAATTAAAACCCCTGCATCCTGAATATAATGATTTTTTATCCCGTAGACTTCCCCATCTTGAAGAACTTTTCCTTTGTCAAGCTTAATATAACCAGCAAGTGCCTTTAAAAGAACCGTCTTGCCAGATCCATTATCACCTTTAAGGCCATAAATTTTTCCTGATTGAAAGACCAGATTTAACTCATTTAAAATAGGTCTTTTCCCATAAATTTTCTGTCCATTTATAATTTCAAGTCTCATCGTTTATCCTTTCTTAAATTTCTCTTCCAAGCGACTAACAATCAAGATAACTAATAAACTTAAGAGTCCTAAATACACTGTTACAATATGATCCATCATCCATTCTTGTCCCACAAATGCTAAAAAATAGAGAAAAAAGGAAAAACCAGCGCCCGCACTAATCAGTGCTATCAGATAAGACAGTAGCAAGTACAACATCATTAACTGAGCAAGTAAAAAGAAAAGTACGACTGTTTTGAAATGAATTCCTAGAGGAAGTAAACCAAGGAACCAGACAAATAAATCTTGAGTAAAAAATTTAGAGATGACAACCAATCGTTTCCTTGTATAATCGAAAAAGGAGCTTGATTGATAGCGAATCAAGTGATGGTAATGGTCTGCCAAATCAGTTTCAAGCAAAATAACAGAGAGCCATCCTACCATGAAAAGCGAAAGGTTTAACAAGAGTTTGGGGATTTCTAAATTCACTTCAGAATAGTCATTATAGGAAAAGATTGAAATCAATTCTCTCTTGAAAAAGAGAAAAACATCCTGCTTTTGAACCGCTGTTGACAATAGATAGTTTATCAAAATCATCATCAGAACTATACGAAGTAGTAAAACGATCTTTCTCTTTAGCAAAATATTGTTAAAATTCTTAAACATTATCTTCATATTTTTCAAGCACCATATAGGGGACAATATAAAGGATATAAGGAGTAAAGAGTTTCATCAAACTGACATCCCCATAGCTAGCTTGCATCAAACTCGTCATAGGAACCATATAGTAAGGCAAGGCACTATAGAGTAACATAGAACCAAGCCAAAGAAACATCAAATAGGCAATTGCCGAACGAGTCACATTCCCTAAATAATCAACTATTTTTAAAAAATAGACTGCATTGATGAAAATACCGATTAGTAGGACACAAGTAAAGAACAAATAGCTTGTTATCTCTCCATCTAGGAGCCTTTGTAAACTACTCCCATCAGAAAATAGAGAATTCCATTCAAGAGGAGAAAAAGTCCCAAAGAAATAAGTTAAAATTGCAATTATCAGCACAGTCACTAAATATATCACACAAGGGATACTTGCAACTTGCAAAGTCAACTTTCTTTTTACCCCTTGATAACTCACTTCTCTTCCAATACTCAATCGTAAAACTTTATTTTTCAGCTCAATATATTGAAAACCTAGCAAAACAATGATGATTGGAATAATAAATGATTGATAAAAACCTAGATTGAACTGGAGAATACGAAAATCTAATGCTGATTTTAATAAGTCATTTTTAATTGCTTGTCCATCGAATTTAGCTAGATCGGGCGCATGAATATCAAAAAAGAAATAAGTCATCAAAACATCACGATAAACCAAAGCAAAGTAAGCAAGACATAAACAAATTTATGCCTTGCCAAAGTTAAGAGAGGAATCTTCATAAGCCACCTCCTATTAAAAAACCGATATAAATCAATGCCTCCCCGCTTTAGACTTCCCTAACTCCTTTCTTAGTCTAAGCATTTTTTTGAAACAGGAATAAGTTAACCTATTCAGACCAATAGCTAGCAGAATAAAAAGAAACCAAATGCCCCATAACTTGATATCTGTCAAATTTCTCAAGACGATATTGAAAAACAGAACTGAAACAACTATCCAAGCAAGGCTAAAAAGAGCATAGAGGGGGATGTAAAACCAGTAAAAATAGTAAAAAATTGGGAAAAATTTACTTTCTCTATTATCCTTTTCAATCCAGCTGAAAAAGTAAAACCAGGGAAATAAGATTATAAATTTAAACAAATGTTTCATCGACACCTCCTTTTTGATAGCGTTTTCTATTATTTTATTATATCAAAAAAATCTGGAAATGTCATTCCAGATTCTACTTTTTTATTTACGTTTTCTTGCGATGAGATGGATCGGTGTTCCTTCAAAGACAAAGGCCTTGCGGATTTGATTTTCCAAGAAACGCAGGTAAGAAAAGTGCATAAGTTCTTCTTCGTTAACAAAGATAACAAAGGTTGGTGGTTTGGTTGCCACTTGGGTCGCGTAGAAAATCTTGAGGCGTTTCCCTTTGTCTGTCGGTGTTGGGTTAATGGCAATAGCATCCATAATCACATCGTTCAAGACAGCTGATGGAATACGTGTGTTTTGACTTTCACTGATTTGCTTGATCATCTCAGGAAGTTTGTGGAGACGTTGCTTGGTCAAAGCAGATACAAAGATAATCGGTGCGTAAGGCAGGTATTGGAACTGCTCACGAATATCTTCTTCCCAGTTTTTCATGGTGTGGTTGTCTTTTTCAAGCGTATCCCACTTGTTGACCACAATAATCATTCCTTTACCAGCTTCATGAGCAAATCCTGCGATACGCTTGTCGTATTCACGGATGCCTTCTTCCGCATTGATGACCATTAAGACCACATCTGAACGGTCAATAGCACGCATGGCACGCATAACAGAGTATTTCTCGGTATTTTCATAAACCTTACCAGATTTACGCATCCCAGCTGTATCAATCATGGTAAACTCTTGACCATCTGTATCTGTAAAGTGGGTATCAATGGCGTCACGAGTTGTTCCAGCAACTGGACTGGCAATGACACGGTCTTCTCCCAAGATAGCGTTAATCAAGCTTGATTTTCCAACGTTAGGACGACCAATCAAGCTAAACTTAATCACATCTGGGTTTTCTTCTTCATATTCATTTGGAAGATTTTCTACAATAGCATCTAGCACATCCCCTGTACCGATACCATGGACAGATGAGATTGGCAGTGGTTCCCCCAAACCGAGGGCATAAAAATCATAGATATCATTTCGCATCTCAGGGTTGTCCACCTTGTTAACTGCGAGGATAACTGGTTTATGGGTTTTATAAAGCTTACGGGCTACGTACTCGTCTGCATCGGTAATTCCCTCCTTACCAGACACGACAAAGACGATAACATCTGCTTCTTCCATGGCAATTTCTGCCTGGTGCTTGATTTGTTCCATGAAAGGAGCATCGACATCATCGATTCCTCCTGTATCAATCATGCTAAAAGAACGATTGAGCCACTCACCCGTTGCATAGATACGGTCACGTGTCACTCCTTCAACATCTTCTACAATGGAGATTCGCTCACCAGCGATCCGATTAAATAGGGTTGATTTCCCAACATTGGGACGTCCTACAATGGCAATAGTTGGTAGGGCCATAATTTCTCACTTTCTACAATAACTTCTTCTGTTCAAGATTTTTTCTAGTTGAGCTTGGTTCTGCTTGACCAAACTGTTCTGCTAGGCGCTGACTCCAACTTGTGGTCGCACGCGCCCCAGCATAGTCAGCCTGCACACGGTCATAAGCTTGGATTGCCTCAGTTGACTGTTCTTTATATTCTTCCTCAAATACCACTTGAGTCAATGGCAAGCGAGGTTTGACTTCATGTTCTTGATTTGGCACACCTAGTGCCATCCCAAAGACAGGATAGGTGTAGTCAGGCAGGTTAAAGAGCTCTGCCACTTCTTCTGACTTGTATCGAACCAAGCCAATGATGACACCACCATAGCCCAAGCTTTCAGCTGCCAACAGGGCATTTTGTCCAGCAAGAGCCACATCAACCGAACTAATCAAGAGACTTTCTACACCTTGTGGTTGGAATGTATCGATATGAAGCTGGGCTCCCTTTTCTGCTCGGTTCAAGTCTCCGACAAAGAGGAGGAAAACAGCTGACTGACGAATGGCTTCTTGAGGTACCAATTCATACAAGGCATCTTTCTTCTCTTGACTTCGTACCACAATCACAGAGTAGGATTGGAAATTCTTCCAAGACGAGGCCATCTGGGCTGCTGTCAGGATTTCAGTCAAGTCTTCCTGAGGAAGGGCTTGCTCCTTAAATCTACGCACTGAAGTATGAGCTTTCATCAGTTTAATCGTTTCTGTCATCGACGGTTTACTCCTTCTAAACGAGTCTCCTCAGCCAAATAACGGATGCGTTCCATGACCCGTCTGGCTTCCCAGGTTTCGTCATTTCCATGCTTCCCTTTAGCGAAATGCTGCTCCAATTCTTCAAAGTTGAAGTTGGAGGTGAAAAAGGTCGGTAAATTTTCCTGCATCCGATATTGGAGAATGACTTGTAGGATTTCATCCCGCACCCAAGCTGTTGATTGCTCGGCACCAATATCATCTAAAATCAGGACTTCAGAAAGCTTAATCTCATCCACCAAGGTCTTGACATTACCATCACCGATAGCATTTTTGACATCAATGACAAAGCTAGGATAGTGGAGGAGAGTTGATGAGACACCGCGTTTTTCTGATAAATCATGGGCTAGGGCAGCCACCATGAAACTTTTACCCACACCAAAGTCTCCATATAAGTAAAGACCTTTTCGAATAGCTGGATATTGCTCCACGAAGGCTAATAGCTTCTCAAAAACTGGCAAACGCCCCAAATCATCCAAGTCTACTTGAGCTAAACTAGCTTTCCTGAGACTAGCTGGCAGATTGATTAACTTAAGACGGTTCTTAATAGCCGCTTCTTTTTCCGCTGCGATTAGTTCAGGAGTTTCTTCATAAGAAACGTCCGCATAACCATGATTCATAACCAAAATCGGCTTGTAGCCTTTGGCAATATAATCCGTATCACCACGAAGAAACTTGTCTCTCTCGGTGATGTACTGATTAAACTTGGAGATACTGCGATTCAATTCCTCTGGAGTCAAGGATTCTTGCTGGATAAAGGCCGCAACATCAGGGTCCTTCATGATTTTCTGAACCAAATCTTGATAATGAAAACGGCTAGGTTGACGTTTGAGTACGTCTCCGACACTTTCCATCTAATCTCCTCCTTTTTCTAATCGAGCTAATAGTTCTTGTTTCTTACGTTCTAGTTCCAGACGAGTTTCCTCACTGGTTTCATTCTTATAATCTGGATTGCTCCACTTGGGTACATTGGACTTGGTAGGACTCGGTTTACTAGCCTTTTGAGCCTGGCTCTTTTGCCCACGCTCACGGATGCGCAAGACTGCCTCTTCTGCCGAATGAATCTTTTGATAGGCATAGTCATTGGCCACTTTCATGGCATATTTCTCATTGATATTTGCCGAATCCACCTTATTAAAGGTCAATAAGAGAATGATATTGATGACTTCGTCCAGCAAGCCCAAACCAGCCATCTGTTGCAAGAGGTCTCTTTCTGTTTGGGTAATGGTTCCCTTGCGTGTTTGCTTGATTTCTGCCAAGAACTGCAATGCCGTTTTACTTTTGGCTTCTTTGATAATAGTTGCTTCCTTAGGACTAAAGTCAGAGGAAATCGGTTTTTGAGCAATTTTTTCCCGCATGCGTTTGGTTGAAATGACCTGGGAAACAGCTGTTGACTTAGCCAATTGATAGGTTTCAAACCAAGTCCATTTCTTCTCCTCGGCAATGGCAAAGAGGTTCAAGACATCGGACTGCTCATCCGCAAAGCGAAGTCCATCTCGAGCCATGAGCTGACGAAAATGGTCCAAGTCAAAATCGTTGGCCACTTTCTTCTTGAGACCAAGGTCTTCTTGACTTCCCAGCTCTGCCAAATCTGGAAAGACTTGATTGAGTGAGACAGATATTTCTTCTCCCTCAGCACTCTCAACTTTCAAATCCTCCACAGCTGCATCGCCAATCTTTTTTTCCAAGAGTCTACGATAAACAGGGTGTTCCAAAAAATCCTGACTCGAAAGAGGAGCATGGAGGGCTAGCTGATAAACATCCCCCTTTTGATAGAGGGTCAAGAGATTAAAAGCAGATAAGATTTTCAGGGCTTTTATCAATCTATCCATTCCAAAGTTAAGATGGTTGAGAATACTTGAAAAGAGGTATTCCTTTCTGCCATTATCCCAAAAACTGATTGTATAAAGATAAAGGCTCAGTGCCTCCTGACCGATAATCGGGAGGTAACACTGTACCAGAGATGAGGTATCTTGCGACACCCGATTATTCTTTAGATAAGAAAAACGGTCAATTGGCTTCATTTATCTTTCCTTTTTCTTTTTAGAGGACTGGGTGATTTGTTGGAGCAAGCTCTCTAACTCACTGACATCCTTAAAACTACGATAGACACTGGCAAAACGCACATAGGTAATCTCATCTAACTCAGCCAACTCCTCCATGACGAGTGACCCAATGTCCTCACTTTGAATTTCATTTTCATTTCGACCACGGAGTTTCTGTTCGATACGATTGACTACCATGTTGATTTCATCACTTGACACAGGACGTTTCTGGGCTGAGCGGATAATCCCATTAAAGATTTTATCTCTGGAGAATTGTTCCCGTGTGCCATCTTTTTTAACAACCACTAAGGTTCTTTCTTCTACCCGTTCGTAGGTTGTAAAACGGTGTTGGCATTCGTCGCACTCACGTCTTCTACGAATGGTGTTCCCTTCTTCTGCTTGGCGACTATCGATAACACTTGACTTGGTAGCCCCACATTTTGGACAACGCATCCTTTCCCTCCTTATCGTTTTCTTTTCATTATACCATTTTTTAAACGATTCCCAAAACAATTCTTCTTTTTGCTTGACAAGTTTTTTGTTTTGTTGTATTATTTAATTAAGACAAAAAGATAAAAGAAAGGAGACCAAGATGTCCTGGACATTTGACAACAAAAAACCCATCTATTTACAGATTATGGAGAAAATCAAGCTTCAGATTGTTTCCCATACACTGGAAGCCAATCAACAACTTCCAACCGTGAGAGAGCTAGCGAGCGAGGCCGGTGTCAATCCAAACACCATCCAAAGAGCCTTGTCAGACCTTGAACGAGAAGGATTTGTCTACAGCAAGCGCACAACTGGACGATTTGTGACTGAAGATAAAGAGCTGATCGCCCAATCGCGCAAACAATTATCAGAAGAAGAATTGGAACACTTCGTTTCCTCCATGACCCATTTTGGCTATGAAAAAGAAGAACTACCAAGCGTAGTCGGCGATTATATTAAAGGAGTTTAAGCCTATGTCATTACTAGCATTTGAAAATGTATCCAAATCTTATGGAGCAACCCCAGCCCTTGAAAATGTTTCCCTTGACATCCCAGCTGGAAAAATTGTTGGTCTTCTTGGGCCAAATGGCTCAGGAAAAACAACCCTGATTAAACTAATCAACGGCCTCTTACAACCAGATCAAGGACGCGTCCTTATCAACGACATGGACCCAAGCCCAGCAACCAAGGCTATCGTAGCTTATTTGCCTGATACCACCTATCTCAATGAGCAAATGAAGGTCAAAGAAGCCCTAACCTACTTCAAGACCTTCTATAAAGATTTCAATCTTGAACGCGCCCATCATCTACTTGCAGACCTCGGCATTGATGAAAATAGTCGTCTCAAGAAACTATCAAAAGGAAACAAGGAAAAGGTACAACTGATTTTGGTTATGAGCCGTGATGCTCGTCTTTACGTTCTGGACGAACCCATTGGTGGGGTGGATCCAGCAGCCCGTGAGTATATCCTCAATACCATTATCAACAACTACTCCCCAACTTCTACCGTTTTGATTTCTACCCACTTGATTTCTGATATCGAGCCAATCTTGGATGAAATTGTCTTCCTCAAAGACGGAAAAGTCGTCCGTCAAGGCAATGTAGATGACATTCGCTATGAGTCTGGTGAATCCATTGACCAGCTCTTCCGTCAGGAATTTAAGGCCTAAGCAAAGGAGATTATTTATGTTTTGGAATTTAGTTCGCTACGAATTTAAAAATGTTAACAAGTGGTATTTAGCCCTTTATGGTGCTGTGCTAGTCCTTTCTGCCCTTATCGGGATACAAGCACAGACCTATAACAATCTGCCTGTCAAAGAAAACCAACCTGTCCTACTCATTTTTCTAGCTACTGTCTTTGGTGGCTTGATGATTACACTGGGGATTTCAACCATTTTCTTGATTATTAAACGCTTTAAAGGTAGTGTCTATGACCGACAAGGCTATCTGACTTTGACCTTGCCAGTTTCTGAGCACTATATCATCACTGCTAAATTAGTCGGAGCCTTTATCTGGTCTATACTTAGCTCGGCTGTACTGGCTCTAAGTGCTTTTCTTATTGTGACTATAACGGTTCCAGAATGGATGTCACATTATGACTTGTTCCCACTTGTAGGAACATACCTTCCTCAACTCTCTCTTGTGGGGTTATCCTTCCTACTAAATACCGTTTCTGGAATCCTCTGCATCTACTTGGCTATTTCCATTGGACAGCTTTTCAATGAATACCGTACAGCACTCGCTGTTGCAGCCTACATTGGGATCCAAATCGTCATTGGCTTTATTGAAGTCTTCTTCAATACCAGTACTAACTTCTATGTCAATTCACTTGCAGGATTTAATGATAATTTCTATATGGGAGCAAGCATAGGCATTGTTGAAGAACTCATATTCATAGCTATCTTTTATCTCGGAACCTACTATATTTTGAGAAACAAGGTTAACTTGCAATAGTTTTAAAATCAAAAAGGATAACATCTCATCACAGAGAGGCTATCCTTTTTGATTTTATCTCATTTTCCGTCTAACTTTATCTTACAGACGAATCCTTCTAACCAATTAATACTCTTCGAAAATCTCTTCAAACTACATCAGCTTCACCTTGCCGTANNACAACCTCAAAGCAGTGCTAAGGAGCATATCTATTATGCACCCCCCTATGTCTCTTGGGAAAGGGGAACTAATGAGAATCACAATAGGCTCATTCGGAGATGGTTACCTAAAGGAACTAAGAAAACGACTCCCAAAGAAGTCGCATTCATCGAAAATTGGATTAATAACTATCCTAAAAAACACTTGAACTACAAGTCCCCCAGAGAAGACTTCTTGATGGAGAACTTGAAATTTGGCAATGAAATAAAGACTATACAAATTGATTAGGGAATTTAAAACATAGTAGATTGAAACTAGAATAGTACACCTCTACTTCTAAAACATTCTTAGAAATCGATTTGACTGTCCTGATCGATTTATCCTGTTCTTATTTCATTTCACTATAATTTCTAACAATATTTTAAAAACTGAACCGTACTATTTCAACTTCCATAAATTACAATATTGATAGGCACAGTTCCCATACCTGTCCAAATTCGAATAACGTTTAGTATAAATTAGAATATGACTACAACATCACAAATAATTAGACTATCTATAATATCTACGATGTAACATATACATAGGAAGTACCGTTATCAAGAGCGCCAAGGCTATCAACCAGATAAGATGAAGATACAAACCTGTCACCTCACCTCCCCATATAATACGAATCATGCGGGTAGCGTGATACAAGGGAGAAAACCAAGTCAAATCACCAAGTATTGGGGGCAAGGAAGTAATGGGAAAGAAGGTATCTGAAAACATATAAAGAGGACGGATTACCAAAACATTGTAGTAATTCAGAAATTCCCTAGACGGTGCCAAGTAGGTAAAGATTAGTCCTAAAACACCAAACAAATAACCCACTATAAATAAAATCAGAGGAATCAATAACATCAAGACATGAAAATGCGCTGTGATAAGCATGGAAATCAGCCAAAAAATCCCACCGAAAATCACTGCACGAATACCTGCCCAGATAGCCTGACCCACCACAATATCACTCGTATTGATTGGCGTCATCAACATAGCATCATAAGTCTTTTCAATCTTATACTGGATAAAGGCATTGACCGTTGTTTCTGCGGTGGCCGCAGACATGGCAGTCGCAGCAATTAAACCTGTAATGACAAAATCACGGTAGAGCATACCGTTAACATGCGTCAAGTAGGCACCAACTCCAAATCCCATTGCTAAAAGATAAAAGAGGGGGTCGATAAGGTTGGGGACAATTGAAATTTTAAATAAATTTCTAAAACTCATGTAGTTGCGTACCACAACGTGTCCGATGGACTGAAATGATAACTTAAACATGCAAGTCCTCCTTCTCTGTCCCAGTCAACCCCCAAAAAAGCGTCTCAAGGTTGTCAGCATCATACTTGATGAGCAAGTCTTCTACAGTTCCTTCTTCTTTGATAGTCCCTTGGTGGAGCATCAGCACCCTATCTGTCAAATATTCAATCTCATTCATATAGTGGGAAGTAATAATGATAGAAACACCTAATTCCTTCAACTCCAAAAGTTTATCCCAAATAATATTGCGGGATTGAATGTCTAAACCAACTGTCGGTTCATCTAAAATGATAATATCAGGCCGATTGATGAGAGCTCTTGCCAAGACAAGACGTCGTCGCATCCCACCCGACAGCTGATTCACCATCTTTTGCGCATGTTTGCTCAGTTGAACAAAATCCAAGAGAGAATCGATTCTCTTCCTAAGTTCGACAGATGAGATACCATAACATAGACCGTGAGCAAAAAGATTATCATAAACATTCAAGGTCATGTCCAGCATATCCTCCTGCCCTACAATACCCAGACAAGATTTACTCTTACGACGATTGGTTTCAATATTTTGCCCCAAGATATCAATCTCTCCTGAGGAAATTGAGGTCAGTGAGTAAATCATCTTTAAAGTGGATGTTTTGCCAGCACCGTTGATTCCCAAGATACCCAAACACTCTCCTTCTCCCAATTCAAAGCTAATTCCCTTGACAGCTTCATAAGAACCATATTGCTTTTTTAGATTTTTAACACTTAACTTCTTCACTCTTTCTTTCCCCCACAAATAGAGCATGTTGGATACTTTGTTAATTCATCAAAATGTTGTTCGAATGTTATAAAGTCAATTGAGAATCTTTTATTAAATGTTAGCAATGCTTCGTATCCCCAAAAAATATATCTTAAAATTTCAAACGAAATAAAATACCCTTGAAATAGACAAGCAGGACCTAAAGCACCATTCGGAGTTCTGAACATCTCTAGTTCCAATGAATTTGTCATCGTACGAACAGTCTCCAACTCCTCAGCATACTCAGGAATTTTTTCCAAATCCTCTAAAAACTGACAGTAATAGCACGCTGCTTTATACGGAATAATTGAATATACTTTCCCATTTTTCTTACCAACCACAGCAGACAGACATAATTTATTGTATTGAACACAGGCTTCATTGACCCAAAAATCAATATAGCCTGTTGGATAATCTGCAACATTTACTACGATATCACATTTTGAAGTTTTTATTAACTCATCGACATCCTCTTTTGAACCTATCTCTTTATCAAGTACCTCAAATTCAATTAAAGGATTAAACTTTCTAAGCGACTCTTTTGCAGCCTCTACTTTTCTTTTTCCAATATCAGATGTCGAATACAAAATTTGTCTATTGAGATTACTAGCTTCGACCGTATCAAAATCAACTGCTGTAATATGCCCTATACCTAATTCAGCCAATGCTAGACAGATATTACTTCCTATACCGCCAATACCTAAGAGCAAAATACGCGTCTTTTTTAATTTTAACTGATAATCATATTTTGTTAAAGATAATGTATCTAAAGTATTAAAAAAGTTAAGATTTACGGAATATCTGTCCAATTCTTCTGAAGTTAATTCAGTTGTAGTAACAAAATTATCCTCCAAATACCCTAGTGTATCTAGTAAAGAAATACTTTCTTCTACATCATTAGAAGACAAGTTATCAACTAAACTACAAATTTCATTGATTGTGTATTGTCCATTGAGGAGCTTAATGAGCTGAGTATACTTCTCATCCAGATTCTCAATCTCAATACCATAATCTTTTCCTATACCTAATCTAATTTTATCCTTTAAAAATAGGACACTATGAATATCTTTAATTTTAGGTAAATTCAATTCTATTTCCTCCTAAAATAGACAAAAGGAATGGAAAAATCCATTCACTTTTGAAAAAATGTTGAGAATGTAATCTTAAGATTAACGTCCTTCAACTGTGGATACTGCTGAAATTACTTTTGTAATTTTACCTCCATTTAAACTCAGACAATAAAATTTAAAATATTCTCTAGTAAAACATTTTAAAAATCTATTTATCTTGTGCTTTAATTATAGTATAATAAAAGATAGAAAATCATCGATATATGAAATTTGGAGAAAATTTTTATGGAACCAGATATTTTCATCATCACAAAACTCTTATCAGACCCTTCTCGGATGCACATTTTAGATATTCTAATGGATGGAAAAGCTCACACGGTTAACGAAATTGCCAGCTTTACCAAAATCAAGCAACATACTGTCAGCTATCACCTCAAATTACTTACCGAAGCACAGGTAACCACTCTACAAACCTATGGACGTTTTCATTATTATTCTTTAAAAAGTGCTGCCATTGCAGAAATGCTGGAATTTCTCAGCTTCTACTCTCCTCAGCGTGATGTCAAAAGTTATAAACAACACATTCACAAAAAGGAATTAAAGGTCGCTCGCACCTGCTATGACCATATTGCTGGTGAGCTTGGCATTTCCATTACCAATTATCTCTTGCAAGAAAATCTCCTCAGCGAATCAGAAAAAAACTTCCAACTCACTGAAGCTGGGAAGTCTTATTTCCAAAGAAAATTACACATTGATACGGATGAATTGAAAAAGAAAAAACGGAAATTTTGCCCTAAATGTTTGGATTGGAGCGAACGTAAAAATCATGTCGGCGGAGCTCTCGGCAATGCTCTTTTAGAATTTTTCAGTGAAAAACAATTGGTCATCCCTGCACAAACGCCACGTTCACTTACCATTACAGAGCAGGGCAAAGAATTCCTCGAAAAGGAGTGGGGGATTTAAACATGGATTTTTAAGCAAATAACTGTCCATACCAATTCTATAACAACCTCTCTATTCCCCTTACTCTCCCAACTGGGCACTGTAGGCGATAATCTGATCAACCGTATCAGACAAGAATTGGATGGTATCACGAAGTGGTTTGTCTGTTGAAATATCCGCACCGATAATCATGGCTGACTCCAGTGGTGTCTTGCTGCCACCTGATTTAAGGAGATTGAGCCAGTCTTCAGCTCCAGTTTCTGAGTTTTTAAGATGAAGGTAACCCGCAGTCGAGATGACTAGTCCTGCTGAGTAAGTGTAACTATACAAGCCCATGTAGTAGTGAGCTTGGCGCATCCAAGTCAAAGCTGCATCATCATCAATTTCAATGGCATCTCCCCAGAAATCCGTCAAAACTTCCTTCATAATGCTGTTGAGTTTGCTTGCTCCAAAGGTCTCCCCTTCTTCAATCAATGTATAAACCTTACGCTGGAAGGCTGCTTCCAAGAGGTGGGTAATAAAATTATGGAAGTAAGTATCTGTCAAGCGGTGAGCCAGAGCGAAGCGTTTTTGACGTGGGTCGTCAGATTGGTGCTCCAAGTAGTCACTGAGAAGCAACTCATTGAAAGTTGACGGCGCTTCAACATAGTAGGTCGACATATGAGCATTGAAGTAACTTTGATGATTATCTGAAAAGATGAATTGACCAGAATGCCCGATTTCATGAATCAAGGTATAGACATCACTCAAACGGCCTGTCCAGCTCATGAGGACATAAGGATGCACGCGATATGGGTCCGCCGCATAACCACCAGAATCCTTGCCACTATTGGCAGCAAAGTCCACCCAGCGCTCTTCTTGATAGCGAGCAACTTCCTGACAATATTCTTTCCCCAAAGGTTCTACTGACTTCATGACCAAATCATAGGCATCATCAATGCTCACTTGAGGATTGAGGGCGCTGTCCAAGTCCAATTTCCAGTCAGCAAAGGTCATCTTTTCAAGACCATTCACCTTGGCAACATGCTTGAGGTATCTCTGAGCAACGGGCGCAAAATCCTTCATGATGAGGTCAATCTGACGATCAAACATAGCACGGTCCACTTCTTGCTCAGCCAGGAGATAATCAAAGACTGAGTCGTAACCCTTCATATCTGCTAGTAGTTTTTCAGACTTAACCTGGGCTAGATAGGCTGCTGCAGCCGTATTTTGGTGCTTACGAAGACCTTCTGAGAAGGAACGGAAAGATTTCTCACGAACCTCAGCGTTCTCATGATTTTGGTAGAAATTTTCATAGGTCACAAAGCTGTTTTTGTAGGTCTTGCCATGGGCTTCAAAGTCAGCCATTTCAAAATCCCCAGCTCGCATTTTAGTGTAAATATCCTGCGGACTGTAGAAAACTTCACCAAGATTGGTTAAGGCTTTGTCCACATCAGCCCCAAGATAGTGGGCTTTTTTGATTTTTGTCTGACGAATAGCTGCCGTCAAGTGAGGCAATTCACCCAAACGGTCCAAGACTTCCTCATCAGCTTCCACCAAGGCATCGTCAAAGAAGGTCAAGGCTACACTAGCATCTGTTTCGAATTCCATCCCAGCTTGAGCAATGTTAGCAAATTCGTCATTGCTATAGTCTGTCGTCTGTGGCATAAAAGCATAGTTGCCAATATGGCTCATCTGAATGTAGATCTGTTCCAATTCCGCAAAGGCCTTCTCGAAATCCTCAAAAATGTGAAGATTGCCCTTGTAATCACGGCTAAACTGGTTGATGTCTTCGCGAGCTTTCTCGATTGCACGGAAGAAATCCTCACGGTCTTGGTATAGGGCTGTTAAGTCCCAGAGTTCCTTCTCTGGAAATTCTGAACGGTGTTTTTGTTCCATTTTCTTCCTCTTATTTCTCTAATTCTACTAAAACACTAAGGGCTGATAAGGCGTAAAGCGGTGCTGTTTCTGCTCGCAAAATACGAGGACCTAGGCCTACCAAAACGGCTCCCTTAGCTTCAAAACTTTCGATTTCTGCAGGTGACAGACCGCCTTCTGGACCAAAGATAAAGAGCAGTTTGGCTCCTGTTTCAAGACCAGTGACTGCTTGCAGAAGCGCAGCGGCTTCTCCTTCTTTAGCTGATTCTTCATAGGCTACTATGATAGAGTCAAACTGGTCCAGCTGAGCTAGAAAATCTGCTTTTTTCTCGAAAAGTTTAATACTTGGTACAATATTACGCTTGCTTTGCTCGGCTGCTCCAAGGGCAATTTTTTCTAGTTTTTCAACTTTTTTACCCAATTTCTTGCCATCCCACTTGGCAACTGACCAGTCTGCAGGAAAGGCCCAGATTTGGCTAGCACCCAGTTCGGTTACTTTTTGAGCGATGAACTCCAGCTTGTCTCCCTTGGGAAATCCAGATGCGATGGTCACTTGGACTGGTAGTTCCACATTGTCATTTAATTCTTGGACCAACTCAAACTGACGATTTTCCATATCCAGCACGCGCGCCAAGCGCTTGATGCCATCATCAAAGACTAAGGTAACCTCATCCTCTTCTTTCAAGCGCATAACCTGAAACATATGCTTACTGGTTTCCTTGTCCTCGATAGTGACAGGAGAGATAGCACTGCCTTTGACAAAATACTGCTGCATGCTAGCCTCCAATCACCCCTGAAATATCCTTGGTTTTCTTAAAGACACAGGCATTCCATTCCCCTTGAACCATGTGGGTTTCAAGGAAAAATCCAGCTAACTCAGCCGACTCGCGCACCATGTCCCACTTGTCCTTGATAATCCCACTCATGATGAGGTAGCCTTCATCCTTGACCAAGCGATAAGCATCATCCGTCATATGAACGAGGATATCCGCTAAGATATTAGCTACAATCACATCTGCCTCAATCTCAACACCCTTAAGCAAGTCTCCTGCTGCTACATGGATGTTTTCCATACCAGGGTTTAGCTCAATATTTTCCTGAGCCACACGAACCGCCACATCATCCAGGTCATAGGCGAAAATTTCTTTAGCCCCCAGAAGCGAGCTGGCAATAGAGAGAACCCCTGAACCAGTCCCCACATCTAGCACCGTTTCGCCACCACGAAGAACCTGTTCCAAGGCAAAAAGGCTCATCTTGGTAGTTGGGTGGGTTCCAGTACCAAAAGCCATGCCAGGATCCAGCTTGATAATCATTTCCCCCGCAGTCGCCTCATAGTCTGTCCAAGAGGGAACGATGGTCAAATCATGAGTGATACGAGCAGGTTCATAGTATTTCTTCCAGTTGTCTGCCCAGTCTTCCTCAGCCAAGGCAGTCGTACCTATTTTTAACTCTCCCAAATCCATAAAATCTGTCAATTCTGCTAGACGAGCCTGCAAATCCGCCTCAACCACTGTCACATCCACCGTGTCAGGGTAGTAGGCTGTCACTACGATTTCTTCTTGCTGCTCCACCTCTGGGAAAATCTCTCCAAAGCGGTCCACATTTCCCACATAGTCCATACTGTCTTCGATTGCGACTCCTTGCGCTCCCAGCTCAATCAAGAGATTGGAAACCAACTCCTCTCCCTCACGCTTCACTGTAACTTTTAACTCTTGCCATGTTTCCATTATTAATACCAAGCCCGTAAAACACAAAACCAAAATAGGAAATTCTCTGAAGACGCTTGTGTCTAAGAGAAGTTTATCTTTTTGGCACAGTGTTTAGGGCGGGTTCAGTTTAGAAATGTAACTGAACCATCCTTTCTAATCACTTACTTTTAAATAATCTTTTAATCTCTCTTGCAACTGAGGCACAACTTGACTGGAACTAAGAAATTCCTCAACATTCATCAGCTGATAGCCCTGTCCTTCATCTCCGAAGATGATATTGTCAAATTGTTCTTGTCTTAGCTGACCAACCATAAAGACCGATTTCTTGCCTTTAAAAATTACGCTAGGATAAATCTTGCTCCAAAGCAGACAGTCTTCATCTAAATGAATTCCCAGTTCCTCATAAACTTCACGCCGAGCGCATTCAAAAGGGCTTTCGTCCCCTTCACGGCCACCACCTGGCAACTCCCACATGTTGGGACAAGGGATATCGTCCTTGTCATCACGCAAAATCGTCAGTAGCTTATCCCCACAAAAGAGGGCAATCTTGCAACCTTGGAAATCAGAAATTTCTAGTTCCATCTTCAGTTCCTTCTAACATTTCCTTTTCCAGCTCTGCTAACAAGTTTTCATAATAGCGTTTCTCGTCCCTCAACATTCGACTACTATCCATTTTCTGTCTAGCAATCTTGAGAGCCTTACGAGTTCGATCTACATCTTTCTTCACCTTTAATTGATACCAGGCTTATATCACTTGAAGATTGGACAGTTTGAGAGACAGAAACGATTTGACCTGTCGAATACTAGCATATTGCTCCGCTTGCTCAAAATCTCCTTCCAACAAGGCGATATGAAGCAGGGATAGTTGGGCAACTGTCTGCATCATCGGAGTAGTTGTCCTCTCAAGTAATGCTTGAAACTGCTGTTTAGCTACTTCTTCCTTCCCTTCCAAAATGGAAACTTCACCTTGCATACCTAATACACCATCCGCAAAACTCCCTCGTACATCCTCAGGAACTGCTTGAACAAAGTCTTTCAAATCATATTCTTGAGGAGCCAGCAAAGTTTGAGCAGAATGTCTCAATACCAGGTAGGCGTATTTGGTATTTTCAGGGTGTTGTAGTAATTCCCAAATTTTTGCTCCATCGGTGATGTCGACTGGCAAAATGTTATTTAGGAAGAAAGATAAATTAAGAAAAATCCAAGTCCCTGCAAAATACCAGCTTCTTGTCAAAAATCCAAACACTATCGCCAATAATATCAAGCCGAGATGAACCATCAAGCCTCCTGAAAGCATCAGGATGATTCTTTGATCGCTTTCATCCTCTTTTAAACCAATGTATTGAGCACCAACATTTTTCAGAATGGCTGTTCTACTAAGATGAAACCTGCCTGACTTTTTGGTCAAAATAAAATGTCCTAATCCAAAAGCCACCAGCCGATAGCCTGTCAAGTAGCCACAAAAAGCATGACCCAGCTCATGAAGAATAAAGATTAAATACATGCTTAGAAGAGCGAAGGCATAACCAAAAGTAAAGGCTAAAACTGCGGAATACCCCAACTCTGCAAATGCGATTGTTCCACAAGCAAAAGCTAGCATAATAAAGACAACAGCTAGCACATAAACCAAATAAGTCCCAATTTTCTTCATAACATCCAACCAACTCCTAGTATCTCGGATAAGGGTAAAATTCTCCCTCTTCCAAGCCAACTTTTCCTTCTTCAAAGACTTCTTGGTTCCATTCCATGACAAATTCCTCTGCTTCTGGGTCTTCCAAAAAGTCCATGAGGACATCTAGCCCAACCTCAGCAGTATCTTTAAGGAAAAGCGCAAAATAAGCTAAAAATTCACGGGAAAATCCTTTTTTAGGCAGGTAAGGAATAACGGTCAAATAGTCTTCTGCATTGACGGTTGACTTGGCAGGATTGTAGAAAAGGACCGCTTCCTCAAAAAGAATGTCATCTGATGAAACCTCTCCGTCTTCATCCACCATCTCCACACCTGCAGCATTTTGCGCTTCCAATAGAAAACTCACTTCAACCGCGTGGTTGCGCTTGTCCCAACTAATCTCAAAGTCAAAGGGAAAGTTCTTCTCCAACTCTTCCTCTAAAACATCTAAAAATCCGTATGTTGCCATTTTGTCCTCTTTCTATGCGACTCTTTAATCGCCCCGATTGCTCGGAAATATGCTAAAATAGATACTACCATCTTACCACAAAATTATTTTATGTCCTAATTATACCATATTACCTCATTTAAACCCTTGGTATCAATGATTTTCTTAAAAGTCTGATTTCTTCATTTCTCATAAAAATCAATATAAAAAGCCCTCGAAAGGGCTAAGAAAACTATAAAATCAATAGGCGAGTAACTAGCACAAGTGGACGTGCTTTTTTATTGACTATTACCACGATACCACGCTTAATCTTAGGCTTGAACTTTCTTATCTGCAATAGCGTCTGTCAAAGTCTGAGAAAAGTTAAGTCCCATTTCTCGTCCCAACTTATCTGCCCATTTTGGTATGGTCAAAGTCTTTTTAATGGGTTCCTGACTTCCTAGGTATTCTGATACATCAACAGATACCATAGAAATAAAAGATTTATCAAGGTCATAGGTTGACACGAAATCTTCATCATCTTTAAAAGGATCATTATCAATTAAAGACAAGCTATTGATATCTGATGGCTGAGGTAACTCTCCATCACTCTCTATCAAATCTGCAACAGTTATCCCTAGCCACTCCGACCCCATAGCCAAAGCCTCAGAAATCCCCTCTCCTTGTGTAGCTGAGTATTCAAAATCTGGGAAATGGACAAAATAAGTCGCTTCTGTTCCGTCTGTGTCGTCATAATAAAATAAAGCTGGATACGTAACTAACATTTCACTACCTCCATATCAAAAAGCAGGGACTGAATTTTACAACCCAGCTTGCTTTCTTATCCCTCTTTCAGTGTACTTATTCAGCTCACCATGAAGGATTGTGATAGGTCTTTCCCCTTGCTTCTCGATTTTAATATGGGAGCCTTTACCGCCTCTAGTCTTTATCCAACCATGGGCCGTAAGGAGTTTAACCATCTCTTTTTGTGTCATAGGCATAGCGCTTTTACCTCCTGACAACACCATTATAACACGTGTTACACGTATTGTAAAGGAGTGATACTTATTATTCTATTATACATAAAAACCCTTAGATGTGGTTCTAAGGGAAGCCAATTTATTCATACCTATTTTTCTAATGAGTAGTAAAAACTGCTTCTTTATCGAGCAATTCATCATCTGTATAGTCAATTGTAAAAGTATCTCGATCTAAGACAGATTGAGGCGGAGTTGAATGAATCATAGGAACACTGCGTACTCTATATTTTTTATCTCCAATTTTTACAAACTGATACTCTTCGAAAATCTCTTCAAACCACGTCAACGTCGCCTTACCGTACTCAAGTACAGCCTGCGGCTAGTTTCCTAGTTTGCTCTTTGATTTTCATTGAGTATGATTAACTCTCAAGTATTCAAAATCAGGATTTTCAACAGTTATTACAAGGAGGCGATTTACTACTTCAAAAACATCAATTATTCTATTTTTCATATTTTTTCAACCCATTATTAGAATGAACTTCTTGGTAAGCAAAATCAAGTTTAGATTTAATGTTTTCGTACAAATCTAAAATCTCTTTTGGAGTATCTTCCCGGAAGAAAAGTTTTCTTTTCCCTGAAATAACTTGATCACTAAGAATCCAATGACGAATTTGTTTTGTAAAAATCAAAATTTCCTGACTTGGTAGTTCCATCATTTCCATTGCTTATCACCTCTCTTTTCATTATAGTTCATACAATGACATTCAGCAATATTATTTCTCAAGTCAGCACTTCCACTTCTTTAGGCTCAACTATCCTATTTTGAGCTTTAAAGAAAATCAAATCTCTCATGCTGATACCTCTCCTCATTAAATTAAATAGTAAAAAAGATTCTATCTCACTCCCTGATTATTACAAAACCATTGAAATATCACAACTAATAGGCTAGAATGGATATAGTAGATCAGTCATTCTACTCAAATCCACGCTAGAAAGGACTGCTATGCCAGACAATCTCGCGCTTCGCATGCGCCCTAAAACCATCGACCAGGTCATCGGTCAGGAGCATCTGGTCGGACCTGGAAAAATCATCCGCCGCATGGTGGAAGCCAACCGCCTGTCCTCCATGATTCTATATGGCCCTCCGGGAATCGGCAAAACCAGTATTGCCTCTGCCATCGCTGGAACGACCAAGTATGCCTTTCGAACTTTCAATGCGACAGTTGATAGTAAAAAGCGACTGCAAGAAATCTCGGAAGAAGCTAAATTTTCTGGTGGTCTCGTCCTATTGCTAGACGAAATTCATCGACTAGATAAGACCAAGCAAGACTTCCTCTTGCCTCTCTTGGAAAGTGGACTGGTCATCATGATTGGAGCAACGACTGAAAATCCTTTCTTCTCTGTCACTCCTGCCATTCGTAGCCGTGTTCAAATTTTCGAGTTGGAACCTCTGTCTAACCAAGACGTCAAAGAGGCCCTGCAGATAGCTCTAAGTAACCCTGAACGTGGTTTTGATTTTCCAATAGAACTAGATGAGGATGCGCTGGATTTCATCGCAACCTCTACAAACGGAGACCTTCGCTCTGCCTTTAACTCACTGGACTTGGCTGTTCTCTCTACCCCTGAGAATGACAAGGGCATTCGCCACATCACCTTAGACATCATGGAAAATAGTCTTCAGAGAAGCTACATCACTATGGACAAGGATGGAGACGGTCACTATGATGTTCTATCTGCCCTGCAAAAGTCTATCCGTGGCTCAGATGTGGATGCCAGTCTCCACTATGCTGCCCGCTTGATTGAGGCTGGGGATCTGCCTAGTCTCGCTCGTCGCTTGACTGTTATCGCCTATGAAGATATTGGCTTAGCCAATCCTGAGGCCCAGATTCATACCGTGACTGCTCTGGATGCTGCCCAGAAGATTGGGTTCCCAGAAGCCCGCATTCTCATTGCCAATGTCGTGATTGATTTGGCCCTTTCTCCAAAATCCAACTCAGCCTATGTAGCTATGGATAAGGCACTTGCTGACCTCAAAACATCAGGGCACTTGCCTATTCCGCGACACCTGCGTGATGGGCACTACAGTGGAAGCAAGGAACTTGGCAATGCCCAAGACTATCTCTATCCACACAACTATCCTGGAAATTGGGTCAAGCAAGACTATCTGCCAGAAAAAATTCGTAATCATCACTATTTCCAAGCAGAAGATACTGGTAAATATGAACGGGCCTTGGCTCAAAGAAAGGAAGCTATCGACCGTTTGCGAAAAATCTGAAATCCTTTTCAAAAAATTGCACTTTCCTCTTGATTTTTTTTGAAAAAGTGGTATCATATAAGTATAGAAACGCTGTGGTGTACGACTTCACACTTAAGTGTTGACCGACTATTTTTTGTATTATTAGGGAAACAAAAGTCTTCTAACAGCATGTAGGCCGTCTCACACGGAAACAGCTTCAGTTAGAGCGAGTTGCCCACCTGCTTAATTGCGCGGGTTCAATACAAACCGTGAAGTTTCGGCACCAATACAGCTTTTTTCTTTGCCTCCTTAGCTCAGCTGGCAGAGCAGCGGACTCTTAATCCGTGGGTCACAGGTTCGATCCCTGTAGGGGGCATCTACATACAACAGGAAAAGCCTTGGAACCAAGGTTTTTTTTTGCTTAAATAAAATTTTTTTCAAATTCTTTAGAAAACTAGTTTAAATCATAATCCAACACCAATTTTACAAATACCATAAACTAAGCTTATATACCCAAAACACAAAAAGTCCTCTTTCCACTATTTTAGAAAGAGAACTTTTTCTTTAGGAGAAATAACTTTATTTTTAATCGATTCGTGATAGCTCAGCTGGCACTGTTAAGTAATAAGTTGCAGTCAAGCTTGCTTTGCCTTGATTAACAAAAATCTCGATGGAATTTTTATCTAAAATAACATCCAATTCTTTAGCTTCAATATCTACATACCGTCGGCTTGTATCCTGTTCTTCTTCACCTAGAATTTTTTGAACAAGATGGCTACGATCAATGTAAACTTGCTGCGCATTACTGACATAACCAAATTCAAGATAATCTGTATCATTTCCTAAGCGGTAATGACAATCTTTATCTATTTGGATTTGATATTGGCCTTTTTTAACAGGGAATTGTCTTAGTTTGCCATCTTCCAATCTTAGAATTCTAGGTAAAGTCATGGCACATGCCCATTTGTGTTCTTGGTCATGGGTTGGAAGGGTACGCCCCCATGTCTGCATCCAAGCAATCAGGATACGACGATTTTGATCGTCCAACAATGTTTGAGGCGCATAGAAGTCTTGGCCATGATCAATTTCTTGAACTGATTCTGGGATAAAACGTTTTTCTCCCCAATCTACCTTACCCGTGAACAAAACCGATGAGTTGATGTTATGATATGAGTCTCCCTCACGCTGATAACGCATGGGTGACATAATAAGGCAATCTTTCCCCTCTAACTCGAAGTAATCTGGGCATTCCCACATGAAGCCTTGGTGTTCTACCCCTTTTAAAAAGATGGATTCGAACTGCCATTCTACTAGGTTATCGGACCCTAGTAGAACGATACAGCCCACATTATCCTTGTGTTTGGCAGCTACTACGGAGTAATAGCGTCCATCTTTTTCAAAGAGTTTTGGATCACGAAAATCAGCAGCAATCAACTCATCTGGCAAGTCTGCTCCAGTTGCAACTGGATTTTGTTCAATCTTTTCAAAGTGAATCCCGTCGTCTGAAAATGCTATATTTTGCACTTGACGAACACCTGTTTCTTCTTCGATATGCCCAGTATACATGAGCCAGAGGCGATCATCCTTGACAATGGCAGAACCTGAGAAACATCCATTGCGGTCATAATCTTGGTCAGGAGCAAGTGCCACTGGCAAGTGCTCCCAAGCCACCAAGTCCTTACTTTTAGCATGTCCCCAGTGCATTGGTCCCCAGACACTATCATATGGATAGAATTGATAAAAGAGATGGTATTCTCCACGAAAATAGACAAATCCATTTGGATCATTGATCCAACCAATCTCAGCTGAAAAATGTTCTTCAGGTTTATATTGAGTATTAACGAGATGTTTATTTTCTGCTATAAAACGATTGGCTTTTTCTACTGTGTATTTCTTATCTCCCATAATCAACCTCTAGTTTTTGTTTGCTTGGTATTGGTCATAGTATTTTTGTTTAATAGCGAGGTAATCAGAAAGTCCGTATTTTTCAAGTTCTTTCTTGTAATCATCCCACTCAGTATCAATATTGCCATTTACAATCCATTCAGCACGTTTACGGTAGATATAGTCATTCATATCTGCTTCGATATGGGCAATTTTGTCCAAATCTTCCTGTGTCATAAAGACTCTTGGATAGTTATTGTCATTGCTCATGTAAGGAACATAATATTCTTTGATAAGATCCAAACGCCATTTGGCATCATCTGGCATGGTTGTCACTTTACCATAGTATGAATCTAGAATAGCTAGTGGTCCTCCTACTTCAGTCTTTTGACGAAGTTCTGCTGGTGCAGTTCCGTTTAGTGGTAAGTGTTTTAGACTATTTGACGCTTGATCCAATTCAAAGATGTTTTGTTGTTTGTCATCTCCATAAGTTCCCCAGTTATTTTGCACAGATTGGAGTGGAGCGTATTGTGCATCAATCCATTTAGCTGTCAATTCTAGGTTTTTGTTTACACTGGTAATAACCATCTTGTCACGTGCAAATCCCATACCGTTTGTACGAGCTACGTGTTTTTGACCACTTGGTCCAGCAAGTACTGGTAAAACATCATAACTTTCGTTACTTCCAGTAACATTATTCTTATCCCATGTAAAGTAAACACCAAATTTCTGATCATGACCTTTAGCAATGTAACTATTCCAATCATGTTCGAAAGCTTCTTTATCAATCAAGCCTTTTTCTTGCAATTGACGGATAAATTTGACACCTTCTTTATAGTTATCGTTATCTGCTGTGAAATCAACTTTGCCATCATTTCCTACTACTAAATGATCATCGTTATCCCCTATACCAAATGCAGCAAATAGGAATTTAAAATCTTCGTTTCCGTTACCACTAATAAATGAAAATGGAATTTCATCAGCCTCTCCATTTCCATTTGGATCCCCGTTTTTGAAAGCTTCTAGGACTTTAATCAAATCATCAGTAGTTTTTGGCATTTCAAGACCAAGTTTCTTAAGCCAATCTTTGTTAATCCAAGCCATATCGTTGACGCTGTGAATAGACTCTTTACCATCTCCAAGCTCTTCAATCCATGGGAATGAGTAAATGTGCCCATCAGGTGCTGTCATCAAGGCCTTGTACTCTGGTTTCTCATCCAAAATCTTCTTAAGATTTGGCATGTATTTATCAATCAAATCTTCAACTGGAATAATAACACCTTTTTTAGCCCAGTTCATCAAGTCCACATCTGAAGCTCCGTCGTTGTGGATAGCATCTGGTAAATCACCACTAGAAATATCCAAGTTACGTTTTTCTGCAAAGTCGGATTGGTAGTTGGTCCAGTCAATATGAACGCCAGTTTCCTTCTCCAAACGTTGCAAAATTAACTTTTCATTTGGGTCTTTAGGAGATAACGGTGAACTGGCTGTCATAAACTTCAATGTTTTCTTTTCTTGAAGCGGGAATGTTACACCTTCCAACTTATAATCTGGACTTGAAGCTGTATTTTTTGAGCCACAGGCTGCAAGTACTGCTAAACTAGCTGTCAACAAAACTGCTGATTTTGAGAATGTTTTGAATTTCATGAGAAAACTCCTTTTATTTTTTCTTTTTTTATCCTTTAAGTGAACCAGCCATAATTCCTTTATCAAAGTATTTTTGGAAGAATGGATACATAACAATCAATGGCAAGCTGGAAATGACAATAGTTGCGTATTTAATTAATTCAGCTAAACGTTTCATTTCATTCATAGCTGCTTGTGCCCCAATCATATCTTGACCTGGTTGGCTCTGAATGAGAATTTTACGAAGTACTAGTTGCAATGGTTCCAAGTTTGGATCCTTGATATAAATCATTGCATCAAAGTATGAGTTCCACTGTCCTACAAAAGCATAGAGGAAGAGAACAAACATAATTGGTTTTGCAAGAGGAAGCATGATTTTGAAGAAAATCTGCAAATCATTTGCACCATCAATGACGGCTGCTTCAACTAATTCTTCAGGTAATCCTTGGAAATAGGCCCTAGCAAGAATAATATTCCAAACATTGGCAGCACCGGGAACGATGATAGCCCATGGAGTATTAAGCATGCCCAAATCTTTTACTAGTAAGTAAGTTGGAACTAAACCACCACCAAAGAACATGGTTACAATCAAGAAATAATTAATCCAACGACGTCCAACCAAGTCTTTCTTAGAAAGAGGATAAGCTGTAAACACAGATAGCAATACTGTTAAAGCCGCAAAGCCAAAAGAGTATAGTAGAGAATTGATAAAACCTCTTAGAATAGATTGGTCACTGAATACACGCTGGTAACCTTCTACCGTCCAATCGGCTGGATTAAAGCTAATCCCTCTACTAACCAGAACTTTAGGATCCATAAAGGATGCTACAACGATATAAAGTAAAGGAAGTAAGGTTATCAAAACGATAAAGACAATAATGATTTTATTTAAGAGTAAGATACGTCTATCAAATTTTGTATCCATAATCGAATTTTTCATACTTCCCTCCTTAAATTCCTTCACCATTATTCATGCGTTTAACGATTTGGTTAACTGCAACAAGCAATACTACGTTAATCACTGCATTAAACAAACCAACCGCTGTTGAGTAAGAATAATCTCCTGATACAAGACCAACTTTATAGACATATGTAGAGATAATTTCAGAAGTTGGCAAGTTTAACGATGTCTGCATCAAGAATGCTTTTTCATATCCGACATTCATAATTCCACCTGCAGCTAAAACAAATTGGATAACCATAATAGGCTTAAGAGCTGGAATATCAATGTGCCAGATTCGTTGGAAGATATTGGCTCCATCCAGTCGTGCTGCTTCTACTAAAGCTGGATCTACATTTACTAATGTTGCTGTGTAGAGCGTTGAAGCCCAGCCCATTCCTTGCCAGATACCACTAAAGATGTATAAAGGTCTAAAGAAGTCTGGATTTGTCAAGAAGTCAGCCTTTATTCCAAACATAGAGAGAAAATTGTTAATTGGTCCTCCCACTGAAAAGAAAAGAAAAATCATACCAACGATAACAACGACTGAGATAAAGTTTGGTGCGTATAAAATGAGCTGAATTCGTTTTTTGACCTTTTCACTCAAGAGTTGATTGATCATAATAGCAAGAATGATTGGTGGTAAAAAGCCAAGCAATAAACCATAGATACTTAATTTTAAAGTATTGGCTAACAAGATACCAAAGTTGGGAGAGGATATGAATTTTGTAAACTCAGAAAAACCAATCCAATCACTCCCTAAAATTCCTTTTAAGGGATTATAATCTTTAAATGCGATTAAAACCCCATACATAGGAATGTATTTAAAGATAAAGGTTAAAACTAAACCAGGGACAGTCATCAATAACAAGAGTTTTTGTTTCTTGATTCTTTCCCAAAGAGAAACTTGCTTCGCTTTGCTATTCATAGCAACCTCCTTTTTTTAAAACGTTTCATTTTTTCCTAGAAAAGATAGCGCTTGGCGCTGTCTATTTATTTTGTTTTTGAAACGTTTCATTTTTGTTTTAAAAAAATAAATCTTTTTTTATCTGAATTCATTCTAACATTGTTAGCGTTTTCTGTCAAGACTTATTTTCATTTTTTGTTGTTTTTCCTTCAACAAATTTCACTGGTAGGATTGTCTGCAAATTAACAGTCTTTCCATCAATAATATCAAACAAAATCCGAACCGCTTCTTTTGCCATTTCTTCCAATGGTTGTTCAATAGTTGAAAGTAGATAATCTCTATCTCCAGCCATTTTAATTCCATCGTATCCAATAATTTGGACATCATGAGGAATACGTTTACCATTTTTTTCTAGTATATCAATAACATCTAAAGCTGCAAAGTCGTTAATTGTAAAAATTCCATCTATAGAATGATTGTCTTCCAAGAAACTCTCTAGCTTTCCATGATAGTCAGTAACTGTCTCATCCAAATCAAAAATACTAAGAGGTATTTTATGCTCTTGGACATACTTTTCAAATGAAATTCTACGACGTTTGGTTTCATTAATGGTTGTATTATGTCCGCCCACAAAGGCTAAATGCTGACATCCTTTACTAATTAATTGTTTAGCTGCTTCTCTTCCACCTGCATCATTATCTGATGAAACACAAGGAATGGCAATATCTGAGTATGTACGGTCAATACTGACAAAGGGAATTCCTGACGACAGGTAATGTTCAATTGGACTATAGGTAATAGCAACCACTCCATCAACTTTATTATGACGCAACATCTCCAGGTAGTCTTGCTCTCTATTTGTACCATTTATAGAACATAAGAGTAATTTATTATTCCTCTTATAGACTTCATTTTCCACATGCATAGCAAATTCTGAAAAGAAGGGATGCCAGATACTTGGTACAATGATTGCAATCGTTTCTGTTCGATTTTTTTTCATTCCTCTAGCATAGTAATCTGGAATGTAATTCAAAGTTTTAATCGCTTGCTCCACTTTTTTCAAGGTTACTTCTTTAATGCCTTTTTCTTTATTAATCACACGTGAAACTGTTCCAACACTAACTCCTGCTTCTAAAGCAACATCTTTCATGGTAATTGATTTTCTTTGTTCTACCATCTTATCACCTCCTTTCAATATATAGTATCATGCAAACGCTTTTTTAGCAACTATTTCTCAATCATTTTTGTCCAGACCCTTTTTCCCATCATGAATAAAATCACTCCAATCGGCTTTCTAAAATCCCATCAATTTCATATATAGGAATCTACCAACCACAGGAAAAGACTTTGTTTGCTTTCTATCTCCTCTTTTTCATAATATATTTCCGTACAGGTGCTTCAACCATTTGAACGATTTCAAATCCTTCTTTTTGGTAAAGATTCTGAGCTCTTTGATTTGCTTCGAGGACATTTAAAGAAATACTGTCTATATCTTCATTTTCAAAGGCCAAACTAACAAATTTCCTTAAAGCCTGCCTACCTAAGCCCTGCCCCTGTTTCTGGGGGTTGATAAAGAATCTTCCAATATGAAGATTGCTGTCTTCTAGCCTGATTTTCTGGATAAGCCCGACAAACTCGTGTCCATCAAAGATTGAAAAGACTCCTTCCAAGTCTTGCAAGGCTTGAAGGGTCAGTGGAAAAGGAATCCTTGGTCCCATCCATTGTTCTTGAAAGGATTTGCCAAGGGAGTTGGACCATTGGCATACGAGCTGAGCGTTTTCTGTGCTCACCTTTTCTTCAAAACGAATTATCATCTTGACCTCACCATCTTATCTATGTCTCTCCATTATACTACTTCTCCTATTTTTTACGAATAGATAAGTATGATTGATATTTATTTTTTTCTTGTCGGGAGTATTCTCGCTTCCTTTCTTGGTTTGGTCATTGACCGTTTTCCAGAGCAATCCATTATCAGTCCAGCCAGTCACTGCGATTCCTGTCAGACTCGCTTGCGTCCCTTAGATTTGATTCCGATTCTCTCACAGGTCTTCAATCGCTTTTGCTGTCGCTACTGCAAGGTCCGCTATCCTGTCTGGTATGCCCTCTTTGAACTAGGCTTAGGACTCCTCTTTCTGCTTTACTCTTGGGAATTACTTTCCTTGAGTCAAGTCATCCTAATCACTGCTGGTTTGACCTTGGGCATCTACGACTTTCGCCATCAGGAATATCCCTTACTGGTCTGGATGACTTTCCACCTAATCCTAATAGCTTCCTCTGGCTGGAATCTGGTCATGATCTCCTTCCTCATACTTGGAATTTTGGCTCATTTTATCGATATCCGCATGGGTGCAGGGGATTTCCTTTTTTTAGCTTCTTGCGCTCTCGTCTTTAGCGCAACAGAATTGCTCATCTTGATTCAGTTTGCTTCTGCAACGGGGATTCTAGCCTTTCTCCTGCAAAAGAAAAAGGAAAGACTTCCTTTCGTGCCTTTCCTCTTACTCGCTGCTTGTGTGATTATTTTTGGTAAGCTACTGCTTGTTTGATAAAGTCCAATTTCTGCCATATGTCCTTCATGAAATTATTTCACAGTTGAATTATAAATTATTTCTTTTGTACAAAGGAATGATGTTATCAAATCGATCTGTTCTTTTATCTTCTTGATACTGATCAAAAAATTTCATTTCGACTGAAAATATTTCGCTTATAAACTGTAAACGAATACTTTGTTTAGACATTATAGTCGCTAGACTGACTAGATGATTACTCAAAACGACGTCCAGAATACTCTTTACTTTGCTTGGTTTTTTAACAAAAATTTGATCATCCAGAGGTTCTATCATTTTGTAACCTTTTTGCGCAATTTGACGATAAAAGTAAGAATGTTGCTTTGGAGTCAATAATCCTAACTTAAAAGCTCGATACTCTAAAGCCTGTATCGAAACATTCAAATCCGACTTCAATAAAATATAACTATCAGGATTGCTGACACGCTTGCCAACCCTCTCTTCAAATTTGACTAAAAACTCTTCTTTTGGCAATAAAAAACATGATGCAAAATAATTTGCTTCTTGCTCCAAACGATCGCCATCTTCATTCATATCTTTATATTTGTGTAAAAGAATATGTCCTAGCTCATGAGCTAAGTCAAAATTTCGACGTACAGATGATTTATTCGTTCCCAACACAATATAAGGTCTTCCCAATTTTGACCATGCGCTATAAGCATCAGCTTGACCATTAATTAATCGTTCCACGATATAGATGCCTGAACGTTCTAATTTATAAAGCAAATCATGATTATCTTTTGAAATACCTAATTTTTCCCTGGCATAAAGAGCCAATTCCTCAATGGATTTTCCCTTATGATAAGATTCACTCACTACATTACTTAGGTCATGAATTGTAATATTAGGTATAATTACAAAACTTTCAAAATAATCAATCAAACTATCTACCTTATGTAAATACATAGTTTGAATATCTATTGTTTTCCGTGTTGCTAGGTCTGCATTTCTAAAGGCAATTACAGAAGAATCAAATCGAATGCTCTCCTCTTCCTGTTCAAAATAAGTTAAATCAACATGAAATTGGTTGGCCAAATGCATTTTGGTTGATAATTTAGGTTTCGTTTCGTTGGACTCAAACTGCCAAATGGCTTGTTCCGTTAAATTAATTCTCTGAGCCAATTCTGCTCTACTTAAACCATTTAACAGCCGTAATTCTTTCAATACCCGACCATTAAACATTTACATACTCCTTACTACTTTTGACCTTCTTGTTTTTCTATTCTTGGAATAATTTCAAAATCTTCTGTTTCCGATAATTCTGAAAAATTAGGAATATTTTGATATTTAGCTTCTTCGAAATGGTACGAACTTGATTGAATATACTCAGACAAATCCTGAATCAAGTGTAACTGACCAGTTCGTGCATCAGGCATAACAACATCTACAGATATAATATTGTTTTCTGAGTCCGCCTCATAAGTTAAAATCATAAATTTTTCGATATTCGAATTTTTGGTAGCTTGTTCAATTTCTTGAATCATTTCATCAGAAACTAACTCCATCTGAATTGGAAAAGAATGACTATCTTCATCATTTTTGTAGGAAGAATGTTGATTAAGATAAAGTGTATTCATCCGAGCATATTCAAATAAGTAGCCACTCTTATTTTTTTGTACCAAAGGAAATTGGCTCGTAAGTCGCTTCTTACCCTTTATAATTAACAATACTTTCCCATATTTTTCTGTATTTGTTTCAAATTCTAAATATCCCCAAGTCTGTCCTGCTAATTGTAATTTATACTCAAACAAATCTGCTGATGCAAATGCATTATCAATATGATTAGGTCGCGTCCATGCATAACCATTCGACACTTTCATTGTCTCTCTTTTTTCTAGACGTTCATCTACATAATCTTTTTGCCCTTTCATCAAAGTATCTACAATTTTTTGTGCCTCAAGCGAATCAAAGAGATCCTGATTCAACATAATTCTTCCTCCTCCGAATACTTTTTAATGAATTATATCATTTTCTTAAAGAAATTACTACAATAATTAGCTTTTTCTTAAAGTTATATATTAGAGTAATTTAGCAAATGATATCTAAAACCAGCTTTTCTCCTGCAAAAGAAAAAGGAAAGACTTCCTTTTGTGCCTTTCCTCTTACTTGCTGCTTGTGTGATTATTTTTGGTAAGCTACTGCTTGTTTGATAAAGTCCTGAATCGGCTCTCCTTGGTGGAGGGCTTTTACAATTTTCGAACCGACAATAACACCATCCGATACCGCATTGAAGCGTTCTACATCAGCTTGACTAGATACGCCAAATCCTGTCAAGACTGGGATATCGGCCACTTGATGAAGTTGTGCCAAGTGCTTGTCCAAATCTGCGCGGTAATTGCCTGATTTCCCTGTCACCCCATTGATGGCAACCGCATAGACGAATCCTTCTGCCCCATCAATCAACTCTTTCTGACGCTCAAGCCCTGTCGTCAAACTAACTAGAGGAATCAAGGCGATGTCTGTATCTGCCAAAAATGGTTCTACAAAGTTGGCATGCTCATGAGGCAGGTCTGGGATAATCAAGCCCTTCACAGCTGTATCAGCCAGATCTTTGACAAAATTCTCCACACCGTACTGAAAGAGGGGGTTGAAGTAGGTCATGATGACCAGTGGAACCTCTGTTTCAATTGTTTTCAAGGTTTCAACCAAAGCCTGGGTAGAGGTCCCGTGGGCTAAACTGCGCAGGCCAGCTTCTTCGATAACAGGTCCATCTGCAACAGGATCTGAAAAGGGAATGCCCACTTCAATTGCAGAGACACCTAAATCTTCTAAAAAGTGAATTGTTTCCCCAAGTCCAATCGAGTAGGGGATAATC
>NZ_VMLO01000079.1:0-7025 GCF_013276735.1 Streptococcus sp. 1559 | reverse complement strand
ATACAGATGGCGATGGCTTGACTGATAAGGAAGAAGTAGAAAAAGGAACAGACCCTACTAAAGCCGATACAGATGGCGATGGCTTGACTGATAAGGAAGAAGTAGAAAAAGGAACAGACCCTACTAAAGCCGATACAGATGGCGATGGCTTCACAGATAAAGAAGAAGTAGATAAGGGAACAAATCCGAAAGATCCAAACTCGAAACCAGAATCTAAACCAGTAGATCCATCAACTAAGGATACAGATAGTGTTAAAGATCCATCAGTAACATCGGTTAAAGATCCAAGCAACTTGACTGATGCAGAAAGAGCTAAGGTAGCCGAAGAAGTTAAGAAATCTAACCCAACTGCAACAGATGTTAAAGTAGGTAAAGATGGAACAATAACTGTAACCTTCCCAGATGGCTCAACAGCAGTAATTCCAGCAGCTAAAGCAGTTGAGAAAGCTAAAGATGCAGATAGTGTTAAAGATCCATCAGTAACATCGGTTAAAGATCCAAGCAACTTGACTGATGCAGAAAGAGCTAAGGTAGCCGAAGAAGTTAAGAAATCTAACCCAACTGCGAAAGATATTAAGGTAAACAAAGACGGATCAGTAGTTGTAACCTTTGAAGATGGTACTACATCTGTTATTCCAGCAGATAAGACAGTCAAGAAATCAGATAGTTCAGTAGCAGTTAATCCAGCTACCAACCAAGATTCACCTGCTCAAGCACCAGCTGAGAAAGCAGGAGCGAAAGAATTGCCAAATACTGGTACAGAACAATCTAGCGCTTCACTTGCTCTAGCACTTCTTGCAGCAGCAACAGGGGGACTCCTTATCGCGAAAAAACGCAAGGAAGAAGAGTAAGAAATTACTTTGATAAAATAATTCATAGGATAAACATTCTGTAAATTTAACGAAAATAGATTGGAACACTATGTTCTAGTCGCCCCCAAAAGGATAGCATCTCCGAGAGGAGATGTTATCTTTTTTTACTAGTGAATCAAATGATATAGTGGATTAAATTTATAATAGTACGGTAAGCGCGTCATAACAAGGTATCTATCATTCATGGAGTTCCTCCTGTATACTATTCGTAAAGTAAAACTATTGGAAGATATTTTAATGCCACAACCTATTGTTCCTGTAGAGATTCCACAATCTCGAAATGATAGAAGAGCTTTTGGATAAGGTGTTGCTCTATGACAATTCATCTATCTAGCCTAGGGCAGGTCTATCTCGTATGTGGGAAAACGGATATGAGACAAGGCATTGATTCACTGGCTTATCTCATTAAAACCCACTTTGAATTGGATCCTTTCTCAGGTCAAGTCTTTCTCTTTTGTGGTGGACGTAAAGACCGCTTTAAAGCCCTTTACTGGGATGGTCAAGGATTTTGGCTACTATAGAAGAATCGTCAGAGTCAAAAGAAGCATCAGTTACCTCTGAAAGTGAGTCAACAGACACACAACCATCTGTAGAAGTAGGAACAGAAGAAACACTAGCTCCAAAAGACGCAGGAACAACAGTAGAAGCTGAAGAAGTTGTAACACCAGCTCCTCAAAAGGTCAAAGTCAATGTTTTTTATAACTTTGATAAAATGAAAGATATTGCAGGTTTTCTAGGAGATATCAATGGAACTCCTCTTGAAATCGCGGAAGGTTCAACAGATGATGAAGTAAAAGTGGCAGTCAAGAACCAAGTTGATGCTAAGAAAGAAGAGTTGGGCAAACGTGGCTATACTTTAAAAGAGGACTATGTCTATCAAGCTAATGGGAAAGATTATAACTACGTTGTAACATTTTCAAAAGCAGCTAAATAATTTTCATTCTATAGAGAGTGAAATGCAAGCAGAGAGAGCGATAGGCTCTCTTTGTTTTATCGAGTGGTCAGTTGCTTACAGACAAAAGGCCAGTAAGAGATTATAATAGAAAATAGAGTAGGTATTTATACTCTTCGAAAATCTCTTCAAACCACGTCAGCGTCGCCTTACCGTATGTATGGTTACTGACTTCGTCAGTTTCATCTACAACCTCAAAACAGTGCTTTGAGCAACCTGCGGCTAGCTTCCTAGTTTGCTTTTTGATTTTTATTGAGTATAAGAAAAATAAAAAATAGAGAGCAGTTAAAGTATGAAAATTTTAATTGTAGAAGATGAAGAGATGATCCGTGAGGGGGTCAGTGATTATTTGACGGATTGTGGCTATGAAACCCTTGAGGCTGCAGATGGGCAAGAAGCCTTGGAGCAATTTTCTAGCTATGAGGTAGTCTTGATTTTACTAGATATCCAGATGCCCAAGCTAAATGGTCTAGAAGTCCTAGCTGAGATTCGTAAAACCAGTCAGGTTCCTGTCTTGATGCTGACCGCCTTTCAGGATGAGGAATACAAGATGACTGCCTTTGCTTCTCTGGCAGATGGCTATCTGGAAAAGCCCTTCTCCCTCTCCCTCTTAAAAGTGAGGGTGGATGCAATTTTCAAGAGATACTACGATACAGGACGAATCTTCTCTTATAAAGATGCCAGGGTGGATTTTGAGAGCTACAGTGCCAGTCTAGCAGGTCAAGAAGTGCTTATCAATGCCAAAGAGTTGGAAATTCTGGACTATCTGGTGAAAAATGAAGGCCGGGCCTTGACTCGGTCTCAGATAATCGATGCCGTCTGGAAAGCGACAGATGAGGTTCCCTTTGACCGTGTCATTGATGTTTATATCAAGGAATTGCGGAAAAAACTAGACCTGGACTGCATCCTCACTGTGCGCAATGTTGGTTATAAATTGGAGCGAAAATGAGACGAACAGGTTTATTTACAAAGATATTTATCTATACCTTCTCGATATTTAGTGTTCTGGTTATCTGCCTTCATTTAGCTATTTATTTTCTATTTCCCTCGACTTATCTGAGTCATCGTCAGGAAACCATTGGCCAGAAAGCGACAGCTATTGCCAAGTCCCTAGAAGGAAAGGATAGGCAGAGCATCGAGCAAGTGTTAGAGCTGTATTCCCAGACTAGTGATATCAAGGGGGTCGTTAAGGGCGAGATGACAGAGGACAAGTTAGAAGTCAAGGACAGCATTCCTCTGGATACGGACCGTCAGACCACCTCTCTCTTTATTGAGGAGCGTGAGGTGACAACGCAAGATGGTAGCACCATGACTCTCCAGTTTCTGGTTTCTATGGATTTGCAAAAGGAAGCAGAGCAAATCAGTCTCCAATTTCTTCCCTATACCTTGCTGGCATCCTTTCTAATTTCCCTCTTGGTGGCCTACATCTATGCTCGGACCATTGTTGCCCCGATCTTGGAAATCAAACGGGTGACTCGTAGAATGATGGAACTGGATTCCCAAGTGCGATTGCGCGTGGATTCTAGGGATGAGATTGGTGATCTCAAGGAACAAATCAATAGCCTCTACCAGCATCTTTTGACTGTCATTGCAGACTTGCATGACAAGAATGAAGCCATTCTCCAGCTGGAGAAGATGAAGGTCGAATTCCTACGAGGGGCTTCTCATGAACTGAAAACACCGCTGGCTAGTTTGAAAATCCTGATCGAAAACATGAAAGAGAATATCGGTCGTTATAAGGATAGAGACCAGTATCTGGGAGTTGCCTTGGGGATTGTGGATGAACTCAATCACCATGTTCTGCAGATACTTTCCCTCTCTTCTGTGCAGGAGTTGCGAGATGATAGGGAAGAAATTGACCTCCTCCAGATGACACAAAGTCTGGTTAAGGATTATGCCTTGCTCGCCAAGGAAAGAGAGCTCCAGATTGACAATAGTTTGACCCATCAGCAGGCTTATCTAAACCCATCAGTTATGAAGTTGATTCTTTCTAATCTCATCAGCAATGCCATCAAGCACTCTGTTCCAGGTGGCTTGGTTGGCATTGGAGAAAGAGAAGGGGAACTCTTTATCGAGAATAGCTGTAGCTCAGAAGAACAAGAAAAACTAGCCCAGTCTTTTTCTGATAATGCTAGTCGCAAGCCCAAAGGGCCTGGGATGGGACTCTTTGTGGTCAAGAGTCTATTGGAACATGAAAAATTAGCTTATCATTTCGAGATGGAGGAGAATCGTTTAACCTTCTTCATAGCTTTTCCAAAAGTCGCCCAAGACTAGAGATAGAAAGGGTTTACATGGATGAAGCTAGAAGAAATTAAATCGAAACTACGGGAAAAACTAGATTTTTTTGTCAAAAAGTGATAAAATGAACAATGTAAATGGGGTGACCCATAAAAATATACAGGAGGCCTGATAAAATGGCAATCGTTTCAGCAGAAAAATTTGTCCAAGCAGCTCGTGACAACGGTTATGCAGTTGGTGGATTTAACACAAACAACCTTGAGTGGACTCAAGCTATCTTGCGCGCAGCAGAAGCTAAAAAAGCTCCAGTTTTGATCCAAACTTCAATGGGTGCTGCTAAATACATGGGTGGTTACAAAGTTGCTCGCAACTTGATCGCTAACCTTGTTGAATCAATGGGTATCACTGTACCAGTAGCTATCCACCTTGACCACGGCCACTACGAAGATGCACTTGAGTGTATCGAAGTTGGTTACACTTCAATCATGTTTGACGGTTCACACCTTCCAGTTGAAGAAAACCTTAAATTGGCTAAAGAAGTTGTTGAAAAAGCACACGCTAAAGGTATCTCAGTAGAAGCTGAAGTTGGTACTATCGGTGGTGAAGAAGACGGAATCATCGGTAAAGGTGAATTGGCTCCAATCGAAGACGCTAAAGCAATGGTTGAAACTGGTATCGACTTCTTGGCAGCTGGTATTGGTAACATCCATGGTCCTTACCCAGCAAACTGGGAAGGTCTTGACCTTGACCACTTGCAAAAATTGACAGAAGCTCTTCCAGGATTCCCAATCGTATTGCACGGTGGTTCAGGTATTCCTGATGAGCAAATCCAAGCAGCTATCAAACTTGGTGTTGCCAAAGTTAACGTTAACACAGAATGCCAAATCGCATTCGCTAACGCAACTCGTAAATTTGCTCGTGACTACGAAGCAAACGAAGCAGAATACGATAAGAAAAAACTCTTCGACCCACGTAAATTCTTGGCTGACGGTGTAAAAGCTATCCAAGCATCGGTTGAAGAACGTATCGACGTATTCGGTTCAGAAGGTAAAGCATAATCTAGCTGAATAATACAGATAAAACCTGCCTGTGAGGGTGGGTTTTTTGATTTCAAGCTACTCGTTTTAGTATAGTAAACTGAATCTAGACTAGCACAATGCTGATTCTATAGCGTTTTGAAACTAGAACAGGACAATATAACTGCTAAAATATTTCTATAAATTCATTTGATTTTCCTAATCAATTTGTTCGTATCCTATTTCATTCCACTATAAAACATTCTTATCAATTGATTTGAATTCCAAAATTTCATCGCTCTGGTCTTATTTCATTTGGCTATAAAAAACTCTCCTGGGGAATCCCAGGAGAGTATGAGTACTTATTTGAACTTGAATCCTTCGTAAATAAGCTCTGCTTTTGGATTTTGTTTCTTAATCTGTTTGGCAAGTGTCTTCATCATAGAAAGGGGACCACACATATAGACGGTTGCATGTTCGGGCACTTCTTTTTGTTCAAAATTAAGATAGCCGTCTTTCGTACTGTCGATTAGATGGAGTTCAAAATTAGGATTTTTCTGAGCATAGTTACGGAGTAAATCTAGGTAGACTGCATTTTCATCTCCACGGAAGCTATAGTAGAAGTGAACCTGTTTATCTAAAATAGGATGTTCACGGATGTAAGAGATGAAGGGGGTGATCCCAATACCTCCAGCAATCCAAACCTGATTTTCTCGTCCTTCTTCTATGATCATGTGTCCGTAAGCTCTGTCTAGGGTTACTTTGCTGCCGGCTTGAAGATTATCATAGATATTATTGGTATGGTCGCCTGAATTTTTAACAGTAAAGTAAAGAGTTTGACCATGACCTCCTGAGATAGAAAAGGGATGCGGAGCACTTTCAAAGCCTTCTTGGAAAATCTTTAGAAAGGCAAATTGTCCTGATTGATAGTTGAAAGGTCTGCTAAGATGGATTTGAATTTCTCTAGTATCGTGATTTAAGCGTTTGAGATGGGTAATTTTCCCTAGATAGGGGAAGGAAATCTTTTGATATAGAAAAATGATATAAAAACCAGCTAGTAAGCCTAAAAGGGCATAGTTACCAACAAGAAAACTTAGAAGATTAAATGTAAGGAGACGATTGCCCATTATCATGTAGATGTGAAAGAGTCCTAAAATATAGGCTAGGTAAACCAGGCGGTGAATCCATCGCCAAGCTTCGTATTGGATGTATTTGCCTAAATAGGCGACAAGGATGATGCTGGCAAAGATATAGATGGCAAGATTACCAAACTGAGCAGCTAAGCGAGAGCCCCACAAACCGCCCATACTAAAGTTATGAAAGATTAGTAGGATGATTGAGAGAAAGGCTGTGAATTTGTGGACGGTGTAGACCTTCTCCAAACCGTGAAACCAGCTTTCTAGTAGTGGGAGACGAGTGGCTAGGATAAAAGTCAGAGATAGGCTTGTTAAAGCTAGTCCTGGAATCATGAATTGGGGAGAAGTGTTCATCCAAGTCAAAAGAGTCAAGATAAAACTAGCTATGATAAAGAGTAGTCCTTTGATTGATTTCATAGAAAATTCCATTTCATTTAGATTTCGATTTGTTGTAAATGAATTTGTTACATTTTATCATAGAAAATGTATGGTGTCAAATCTAGGTGTGTAAATCTCTGTTCTTATAAAAAACTCTCCAATTGAACTGGAGAGTGGCTGTTTATACTCAATGAAAATCAAAGAGCAAACTAGGAAGCTAGCCCGCAGGCTGCTCAAAACACTGTTTTGAGGTTGTGGATAGAACTGACGAAGTCAGCTCAAAACACCGTTTTGAGGTTGTGGATAGAACTGACGAAGTCAGTAACATATATACGGCAAGGCGAAGCTGACGTGGTTTGAAGAGATTTTCGAAGAGTATAGTAGATTGAAATAGACTGTGAACAAATTGATAAGGAAATTTTAAAGTAATTCC
>NZ_VMLO01000078.1:0-6182 GCF_013276735.1 Streptococcus sp. 1559 | reverse complement strand
GTTTCTTGAAGGTAATACTCTTCGAAAATCTCTTCAAACCACGTCAACGTCGCCTTGCCGTAGATATGGTTACTGACTTCGTCAGTTCTATCTACAACCTCAAAACAGTGTTTTGAGCTGACTTCGTCAGTTTTATCTACAACCTCAAAGCAGTGCTTTGAGCAACCTGCGGCTAGTTTCCTAGTTTGCTCTTTGATTTTCATTGAGTATAAATAGATGGAAAAGAAAATCTTGTACAAGTTCCTGACAATTTCTTTCTTTTCGTGTATAATAGTGGAAAAGAGCTAAAACGAGGTATGGTTATGGAAGCAGTCCTTTACTCAACATTCCGAAATCATTTAAAGGACTACATGAAGAAGGTAAATGATGAATTTGAGCCTTTGACGGTGGTCAATAAAAATCCAGATGAGGACATTGTAGTTCTTTCAAAGAGCGAATGGGACAGTATTCAGGAAACCCTGAGAATCGCTCAAAATAAGGAGTTATCAGACAAGGTTTTGCGAGGAATGGCTCAAGTCCGTGCTGGAAGCATTCAGGTCCATGTGATTGAGGAGTGATGAATGCTACTCAAGTTTACAGAAGATGCGTGGGCAGATTATTGCTACTGGCAAAACCAAGATAAAAAAACACTAAAAAGAATCAATAAATTAATCAAGGATATTCAACGCGATCCATTTACAGGAATAGGAAAACCAGAGCCACTCAAATATGATTACCAAGGAGCCTGGTCACGGCGTATTGATGCAGAAAATCGCTTGATTTATATGATGGATGGAGATAGCGTGGCTTTCTTGTCCTTTAAAGATCATTACTAAGTCTACTGCGAAGTAGGCTTTTTATTTTTTAAATTTTTATTAGTAAGTTTAAGATAAAGTTTTTTGGAAAATGACAGAATCCCTAATACAAAAGACAAAAACTCAGAAAAGAAAGTTAGTATATGAACTTCGATCTTTACCCTTGAATTCGCTTTATAACTCTTAATTTGTGGTATAATGAAGAGAATTGTAAATCATAAAAACAGGGGAAGCAAATGTCTAATTTTAAAGAAAAACTACCGATATTCCAGTCGAACGATGTTCAGATTTCAAATGTAGTCAATGCAGTTTGGTCGATTGCGAACACCTTACGTGGAGCTTATCGTTCGGATAAGTATCGAGTGATGTAATTAAAAATTGGATGAGAAGAAAAGATACAATTGAGTTTCTTGGTTTATGGAAAAGCTTAAACAACATGAATTTCAATTCGGTCGAATTCGACCGAATTAAATCGGAAGCTGGATATAATTCATTTACATTGTCTCCTAAGAAATGGGTAGAGAAAACTGGAGCAATCGGAATTATCTCAAAAGGTGGAAGATATGGTGGTGCATTTGCACATACAGATATTGCCTTTGAATTTGCTTCATGTATTTCTGCTGAATTTAAGATGTATGTAATTCAGGATTACAAAAGACTTAAGTCAGATTAAAATTCTAAGATATCATTAGGCTGGAATTTGAATAGAGAAATTTCTAAGATTAACTACAAAATTCATACAGATGCAATCAAAGAATATCTCTTAAAAGATCTTACCAACGAACAGTTGTCTTACAAGTATGTAAGTGAAGCAGATATGATCAATGTTGTTTTATTTAACAAAAGAGCTAAACAGTGGCGTGAAGAAAATAGGAACAATTAGTACAACACTTGTAGTAGTTGCGGGAGTAAGTGCGGGTGTGCTTGGAGGAAAATTTGACTTTAAATTTCCTAAAAAGATTTAATGGAGAGTAATAAATATGAAGTTTAAAAATTATCTATTTGATTTATATCCTTATTTTCCCAAAGGTTTTTCATTATATAATAGAAAGGATCCTGATGTATGTAGTAAGGCGTTGTACGATGATTTATGTAAGATGTTTTTTGATGATGATTCAAAAGAAAAACTTAAAATAACATCTGTATGTAATAAATGCCAAAACTTTGGAAATGGAGATTTTTATACTTTATTTATTGATAAGGATAAGTATTTATTATCAAGTGATTATATAGGAGCCTCTATTTATTGGGCAAGAAAGGCAGGATTAAACGACAGAATAATTTTAGATCATTTGAGTATTTCAAGAACAATAGGTGGACACATTCTTTTCCCTAGAGGTGGTGGAAAATCAGAAACCGTTAATACAGCTAGAGGTGGAAAACCTAGAATCAAGAATGGAATTTATAAAGGATATTATGATCGTTTTGATTTAACACTATATGCTATAAAAGAATGGTTTGCGGGAAATAATAATTCAAAAATAGATTATGCTATAGAGAATTACCGTGAATGGTTTGAACTATTTTTTGATGATGATAATTGTAAAAATGGATTTGAGAAATTTGTCGAGTTTTTTAAGTTAGAAGGATTTATATATGAGCAAAATAAAATTATAGATTTAATTAAATCAGATTTAGAGAACAATCAGGTTGTCTTTTTAGATAAAGAAGATATTAGGATTGCTAGCACAGAAGAAGAATATATAAGATATATGAAAAATCTTAATATCATTATTCTAGAAAGAACTAAAAAAATATTATTATAAATATTTCAGCACCAGTTAAATAAAATGTGCGTTTTCTTTATCAAAAAAATTAATAAAAGAGGTTACCAAGAGGGATAAATTTTAAGTGTAGGGGGAATTTATCCTTTTTGCTTTTGAGGTAGAAGAGAAATCTATTGAATTATCCTATGAATATGTAGATGATGGATATAGTGGTTCTAATTTTGAGCGACCAAATTTTAAGAATATGATTGATGACCTGAATAAAGGAAAGTTTTCTATCATTATGGTAAAAGATTTATCTCGTTTCGGCAGAGAGTATATCGAGTCAGGAAAGTACTTACAAAAGATATTTCTTGAAAAAGGTATTCGCTTTATATCTGTAAATGATAACTATGATAGTGATAATGCGGATGTTAGCGATATCCATTTAAGGTTTGTGAAAATTACTTTTTTATGGTAGAATGTAAAAGAATGTATGTCATTCGGAATAACAATAAAATGAGGTAAAAACATGGAAATCATGTCGCTTGCGATTGCTGTTTTTGCCGTCATCATTGGTTTAGTCATTGGATATGTCAGCATCTCAGCTAAGATGAAATCATCTCAGGAAGCTGCAGAGTTGATGCTTTTAAATGCTGAACAAGAAGCAACTAATTTACGTGGACAAGCTGAGCGTGAAGTGGATTTACTTGTTAATGAAGCCAAACGTGAAAGCAAGTCTCTTAAAAAAGAAGCACTATTGGAGGCCAAAGAAGAAGCCAGAAAATACCGTGAAGAAGTGGACGCTGAATTCAAATCAGAACGTCAAGAACTCAAACAAATCGAAAGTCGTTTGACAGAGAGAGCTACTAGCCTTGACCGTAAGGACGACAATTTGACGAGTAAAGAACAAACACTTGAACAAAAAGAACAAAGTATTTCTGATAGAGCGAAAAACCTTGATGCGCGTGAAGAGCAATTAGAGGAAGTCGAAAGACAAAAAGAAGCAGAACTAGAGCGTATTGGTGCTCTGTCTCAGGCAGAAGCACGAGATATTATCTTGGCACAGACAGAGGAAAACTTGACCAAGGAGATTGCCAGTCGTATTCGCGAAGCTGAGCAAGAGGTCAAGGAACGTTCTGACAAAATGGCCAAGGACATCCTGGTTCAAGCTATGCAACGTATCGCTGGTGAATATGTAGCGGAGTCAACAAACTCAACGGTTCATCTGCCAGACGATACTATGAAGGGACGCATTATTGGTCGTGAAGGTCGTAACATTCGTACCTTTGAAAGTTTGACAGGGGTCGATGTGATTATCGACGATACACCAGAAGTGGTGACCTTGTCAGGATTTGATCCGATTCGTCGTGAGATTGCCCGTATGACTATGGAAATGTTGCTCAAGGATGGTCGTATCCACCCAGCTCGTATCGAAGAGTTGGTTGAGAAAAACCGTCAAGAGATTGACAATAAGATCCGTGAATACGGTGAGGCTGCTGCCTATGAGATTGGCGCACCAAACCTTCATCCAGACTTGATGAAGATTATGGGTCGCTTGCAATTCCGGACTTCATATGGCCAAAATGTTTTGCGCCATTCGATTGAGGTTGCTAAGTTAGCTGGTATTATGGCCAGCGAGCTTGGTGAGAATGCGGCTCTTGCCCGTCGTGCTGGATTCCTTCACGACATCGGAAAAGCCATTGACCGCGAGGTTGAAGGTAGCCACGTTGAAATCGGTATGGAATTGGCACGTAAGTACAAGGAACATCCAGTTGTGGTCAATACGATTGCTAGTCACCACGGAGATGTTGAAGCTGAGAGCGTCATTGCAGTTATCGTTGCTGCAGCAGATGCCTTGAGCGCAGCTCGTCCAGGTGCTCGTAGTGAGTCTCTTGAAAGCTACATCAAGCGTCTCCATGATTTGGAAGAAATTGCGAACGGCTTTGAAGGGGTACAAAATAGCTTTGCCCTTCAAGCAGGACGTGAAATTCGTATCATGGTCAATCCAGGAAAAATCAAGGACGACAAAGTCACAATCTTAGCTCACAAAGTTCGTGAGAAAATTGAAAACAATCTCGATTACCCAGGAAATATCAAGATAACCGTGATTCGTGAGCTTCGTGCAGTAGATTATGCTAAATAATAAAAAACTGAGGTCAGTGAAATCTGACTTCAGTTTTTTTGAAGTACGACGGGCATGTGGTGCATCTGAGGTGTAATACTCTTCGAAAATCTCTTCAAACCACGTCAACGTCGCCTTGCCGTACTCAAGTACAGCCTGCGGCTAGTTTCCTAGTTTACTCTTTGATTTTCATTGAGTATAAGTCCTTGGTGGGCACCTGCTACCGGTGAACCCAATAGCGATTCCCAAGCCTGACTATCGTGAGGTAGCGGATTAAAACGGTCTGGGGATAGACCGTTTTAAGTCTGACGCTGGAAATAAGAATCGTCAGAGGAAGGGATAGCGAAATCGTGGCTCTACGAACAGGAAGGTGATAGTAAGGCGTATATAGCGGATAGGGGGGGCGCGAAACCTTAAAGTCCAAAAAGGTAGTCGTAACCTATATGCGTAAATCACGAGAGTAATTGAATTCGAACTAAGATTTATCTTTTTCCACTGTAACCTTTTAACGTCCTCATGTCTAGTCTAAACGAGGAAAGATGTAGGACTTATCCCGTGAGGTCTGTCGCTAGAAAGAGAAAACGACAGATCGAAGTAATCCTACTTTACTTGTGTCTGTAAAACGAACGGTCTGATAGAACTGGACTCTGTCACGTATTGACTAGATGAAGGTTCACCAATATAAGATGTCCCTCAGGCACCAAAACAAGAAAGGAATAGGCACATGTCAAAATTGCTAGATAAGATAGTATCACGCGAAAATATGCTGGAAGCTTACAATCAAGTAAAATCCAATAAAGGCTCAGCTGGGATTGATGGAATGACTATCGAAGAGATGGATGACTATCTCAGACAAAACTGGCGCTTGACTAAGGAGCTGATAAAACAGAGAAAATACAAACCTCAATCAGTCCTGCGAGTTGAAATCCCCCAACCCAATGGAGGTGTCCTTCAGCTTGGGATTCCGACAGTGATGGATAGGATAATCCAACAAGCCATTGTCCAAGCTCTTAGAGTACTTAAATGACGGCTATGAGTGGATAGTGGATATAGACCTAGAGAAATTTTTCGATAGGGTTCCTCAAGATAGATTGATGTCCTTAGTACATAATATGATCGAAGACGGAGATAGGGAATCCTTGATTCGTAAGTATCTTCATTCAGGTGTTATCATTAACGGTCGGCGTCATAAAACGCTAGTTGGTACACCACAGGGAGGAAATGTATCTCCTCTCTTATCTAATATCATGCTTAATGAATTGGACAAGGAATTAGAAAAGAGGGGACTTCGATTTGTGCGCTACGCAGATGATTGTGTGATGATGGTCGGAAGCGAGGCAGCCGCTAAGCGTGTGATGTATTCAGTTAGTCGTTTTATTGAGAAACGGCTAGGTTTGAAAGTATAGTAAAATGAAATAAGAATAGGACAAACCGATCAGGACAGTCAAATCGATTTCTAACAATGTTTTAGAAGTAGAGGTGTACTATTCTAGTTTCAATCTACTATAATTTGAAGGGGAATACCGTGATTGGCTAATATTTGTTCAAGGACATGAT